>NZ_RAWN01000383.1:0-3136 GCF_003668895.1 Corallococcus sp. AB045 | reverse complement strand
CCCCGAGCCCCAGCACCGCCTGACGATGCGGGAGCAGCTTCGCGAGGCCCCCCAGGCCGAGCGGCACGCGCTCCTCATCCAGCTGCTCGGCGAGGTGGTGGCCCGCGTCCTGGCCTATGCCCCTTCCACCCAGCCGTCGCCGGACGAGGGCTTCTTCGACCTGGGGATGGAGTCGGTGCAGGCGACGCAGCTCGTGGAGCAACTGGAGGGCGAGCTCGGGCTCGACCTCCACCCCACGCTCGCGTTCGATCACCCGACGCTGCGGTCCCTCGCGGACTTCCTCCTCGAGCGGATCCCCACCGGGACTGAAGCACCGGCCGAGCTCCGCGCCGGGGTCCCGGCGGAAGGGGTGTTCGCCCGTCAGCAATGGCGTGACGCTCCCTCCACGGGGACGCGTGGTGCCGCGCCTCGCGGCATCCTGCTCGTGGGAGGAAGCGGCGCGCACGTCAGGGCCTTCCGCGAACAGCTGCACGCGCGGGGACTCGAGGTGCCGGTGGTGGGAGCGCGCCTGGGTCAGCGCTTCGTCGACGTCGGCGCGGAGCCCGAGTTCGACCCCGCGGACGCGCGGCAGGTGGGGCAGCTCCTCGCCTGGCTGGACGGCCGGGGGCTCCAGCCCAGCCACGTCTTCCATCTCGGCGCGCTCGACGCGGCGTTCGGGATGGAGCCCACCCTCGGCTTCACCCACCTGCTGGGGCTGGCGAAGGGGATGCTCGCGCACTCGTCCGACGGCGCGATGCGCCTGGGCTACGTGCACTCCACGGTGGACGGCGTGCGTCCCCCCGCCCACGCCGCCCTGGCGGGATTCTGCCGCGCGCTCGGACTGGAGGCGCCGCGGCTCGGCTTCCAGACCCTGGCGCTGGAGCCGGCGGCGTGCGCGCCGTCCGACGTGGCGCGGCTGGCGCTGGCCAACAGCGAGCACGACGACGTCGAGGCCCGGTACGTGGCGGCCCGGCGGCAGGTGCGCGAGCTGGTGGAGCTGCCGCCCGGGACGCCGCGTCCGTCACCGCTGCGACAGGGCGGGGCCTACCTCATCACCGGTGGAGCGGGCGGCCTGGGCCTGATGCTGGCCGAGCACCTGGTGCGCACCGTCCGGGCGCGCGTCGCGCTGACGGGACGCGGTGAGCTCGACGAGGCCCGCCGCCTCCGGCTGGAGGCGCTGCGCGCGGCGGGCGCGGAGGTGCTCTACCTCCGCGCGGACGTCAGCGACCGGGACTCGGCCGCGCGCGGGGTGCGCGAGGCGTGCGAGCGGCTGGGGACGTTGCACGGCATCATCCACGCCGCGGGCGTGACGCGGGACTCGCTCGTCACGGCCAAGGCGCCGGAGCAGTGGGCGGCGGTGCTGGGCCCCAAGGTGCACGGCACGCTCCACCTGGACGAGGCCAGCCGGCACCTGCCCCTGGACTTCTTCGCCCTGTTCTCCTCCACGGCCGCAATCACGGGGAACGTGGGCCAGGGCGACTACGCCTTCGCCAACGCCTTCCTCGACGCCTTCGCCGAGGAGCGCGAGGCGAAGCGGGCCCGCGGAGAGCGGCGCGGGCGCACGGTGTCGTTCAACTGGCCCTTGTGGGCCGAAGGCGGCATGCGGGTGGACGCCAGCACGCTGCGCTTCATGGAGCGCCGCGGCGGCCTCACGCCGTTGCCCACCGCGCTCGGGCTGTCGGTGTTCGAGGCGGGGCTGGCCCAGGAGGGCTGCCAGCGCGTGGTGTTCCACGGCGCCCGCGACACCATCCTCCAGCGCTTCGGCATCCAGACCGGCGCCGCGGCGAGCGAGCCCGTCCCCGTCCCCACCGCCGCGCCTCCCGCGCCCGCCCCGGTGACCGGGACGCGCCTCGCGGCCTCGGCCCCTGAAGGCCGGGAGCCCATCGCCATCATCGGGATGGCCTGCCGGTTCCCCGGTGGGTGCGACAGCCCCGAGGCCCTGTGGCGGTTCCTCCTGGAGGGCGGCGACGCCATCGTCGACGTGCCCGGGGAGCGCTGGGACCCCGAGGCCTTCTTCCACGCGGATCCCGACACCGCCGGGAGCGTGTACGTGCGACAGGCGGGCTTCCTGAAGGAGCCCCCCGCGCTCTTCGACGCGCGGCTCTTCGGCATCTCTCCGCGCGAAGCCGCGGACATGGACCCCCAGCAGCGCCTGTTGCTGGAGGTGTCGTGGGAGGCCCTTGAGCGCTCGGGCCTCGCGCCCGACAGCCTCGCGGGCAGCCCCGTGGGCGTCTTCGTGGGCATGGGCAGCGCCGAGTACGGCCTGCTCCCCCGCGCCGCGCGGCAGTTCACCGCCTACGCCGCCACGGGCCTGGCGGCCAACATCGCCTCGGGCCGCATCGCCCACCGGCTGGGGCTCCAGGGGCCCGCGCTCACCGTGGACACGGCGTGCTCGTCGTCGCTCATGGCCGTGCACCTGGCGTGCGACAGCCTGCGCCGGGGCGAGTCCACCGTGGCCCTGGCCGGCGGCGTCAACCTCATGCTGTCGCCATACACGTTCGTCTCGCTGTGCCGCCTGCGCGCCCTGGCGCCGGATGGCCGGTGCAAGACGTTCGACGCCTCGGCGGACGGCTACGGCCGCGCCGAGGGTGGCGGGATGATCGTGCTCAAGCGGCTGTCCGATGCGCGGCGGGACGGCGATCCCGTGCTGGCCGTGCTCCTGGGCTCGGCGGCCAACCACGACGGCGCGAGCAGCGGGCTGACCGTGCCCAACGGGCTCGCCCAGCAGGCGCTCCTGCGCAAGGCCCTGGAGTCCGCGGCGCTGGAGCCCGAGCGCATCTCCTACGTGGAGGCCCACGGCACGGGCACGTCCCTGGGAGACCCCATCGAGATGCAGGCCCTGGGCTCCGTCTACGGGCAGCGCCCGGCCTCCGCCGAGGCCTTCACGGTCGGCGCGCTGAAGGCCAACCTGGGGCACCTGGAGGCCGCCGCGGGCATCGCCGGCCTCATCAAGACCGTGCTCTGCCTCCAGCACCGGGCCATCCCGAGGCAGCTCCACCTGCGCCAGCTCAACCCCCACATCCGCCTGGACCGCATGCGCGCCCGGCTGCCGTGGGACACCCTGCCGTGGGACGGAGCGGGACGGACCGCCGGCGTGAGCGCGTTCGGGTTCTCGGGGACGAACGTCCACGTCATCGTGGCCGAGCCCCCCACCCCG
>NZ_RAWN01000382.1:0-3296 GCF_003668895.1 Corallococcus sp. AB045 | reverse complement strand
ACTCGGGGGACGGAAGGCGCGGCGCGCGGGCGCTGCTCCTGGCGCTCATAGGCGCGCGGGGGCCCGCTTCGCAAGGGTGGGCGGACAGGAGCGGCGTGGCGCTGTCGGAAGGGCTTCGCATCGCGGGTGCCTCTGCGTGAGCTTGAGGCCCCCGGCTGACAGCGGTATGTCAGGATTCACCGTCATGCAGCGCACCGAGCGACTCTTCGCCCTCGCCGAATACCTGAGGGGCCGCCGCACCGGCGTCACCGCGGAGGTGCTGGCGGAGCGCTTCAGCGTGACGGTGCGGACCATCTACCGGGACCTGGACGCGTTGCGCGCCGCGGCGCTGCCGGTGGGCGCGGAGCGGGGCCGGGGCGGCGGCTACGCGCTGGACCGGGGCTACAGCCTGCCGCCGGTGAACTTCACCGCGCGCGAGGCGGCGCTGGTGGTGGCGCTGGGGAGATTCGCCATCGGCATGCGGCTGTTACCCTTCACGGGGACGCTGGAGTCGGCGCTCGACAAGGTGCGCTCGGCGCTGTCCACGTCCGCGCAGCGGGAGCTCCTGGACCGGCTGCGCGAGCTGACGTTCCTGGGCGTGCCGTCCCTGCCCACTCGCAAGCCCGTGCGCGAGGCGCTGGAGCGCGCGTGGTTCGAGCGGCAGCCGCTGCGCATCACCTACGTGGACGGCAACTTCCTGGAGACGGTGCGCGAGGTGCGCATCGAGTCCGTGGTGATGGACCGGCATGAGACGCGGCTGGACGCGGTGGACCTCGCGTCCGGGGAGCGGCGCCACTTCCGGTTGGACCGCATCACCCGCGCGGAAGTGGTGGGCGCCTGAAGCGCGAAGGAGGGGCCGTGCTGCTGGTGCGGCGTCCTCCTGCCGTGAAGCTCAGCCGCGCGAGGGGAAGACGCCTTCCGTCGCGATGATGAAGTTCACGCAGAGGTACGGGTTCTCGATGGGCACCGGCTGGTTGCCGCCAGCGATGCCCACGGCCTGGTGGCCCATCACCGTGCTGGGGGTCGTGACATACGGCGCGGGGGTGGTGCCGAGGGGGACGGCCGCGAGGTACGCGCCCTCCGGGCTCTCCGTGTTTCCCTCCTGCATGCTGGCCATCAGCGGGTGGGTGTGCGCGGGCATCTGGGGGGAGATGAGCGTCACCTGCTGCTGGCCGGCCATCTCGCCCAGCGAGTGCGGCGTGAGACCGGGTCCCTGGCCGGGCTGCATGGGGAAGCGGCCGCGCAGGTCCGGCAGCGCGAACGTCGTCGTTCCGTTGCCGCCGTAGGTCGTCCCCAGGATGGCGAAGAGCGCCTGGTTCTGCGCGATGGACAGCAGCGTGCCGTCGCAGAAGAGCCAACCCTTCGGCGCGAAGTTGCCTCCAAACATGATGATCTGCCCAACGTACGGCGTGGACATGGTGCCCCCTGGTGTGACGGCTGGTGTGAGCCAGCGAACAGACCATGGGCAGTCCCCCTGATGAAAGACCGCGGCGCGTCATCAGGCAAACCAACCCGGCGTGTGCGAAGCTTCACGTTCCGTGACGGCCCTTTTTCCTACGCCGCACGTCGCCGCACCGTCTGTCCTTGGGGAGGACCTGGTCCATGCCGCTTCGAACTTTCGTGCCCCTTCGTGGGGCGTTCTCGCGCTTTCGTGTGCTGTCGCTCTGCGCGACGTTGGCGGTGTCCGCCTGCACGGGGGAGACGGGCGATGGTCCGGCGGGACCGGAAGGGCCTCCGGGGCCCGCGGGCGCGACTGGTCCCCAGGGTCCGGCCGGCCCGCGAGGTGAGAAGGGCGCCACGGGTGAACCCGGCCTGGTGGGTCCCGAGGGTCCGCAGGGCCTGTCGGGTGCCCCGGGCGAGCCCGGTCCCCAGGGACTTCAGGGCGTGCAGGGCCCGGCGGGCGCGACAGGGCCCCAGGGTCTCATTGGCCTGATGGGCCCCATGGGTCCGCAGGGCGTCGCGGGGCCCACGGGTCCGGCGGGAGCGAAGGGCGACACGGGCGCGGCGGGTCCGACGGGGACCACGGGCGCGAAGGGCGACACGGGTGCTGTCGGTCCAGCGGGGCCCGTGGGCCCGACGGGCGCGAAGGGCGATACAGGCTCGGTGGGCGCGACCGGTCCTGCTGGCGCGAAGGGTGACACGGGCGCCACGGGCGCGGCAGGTCCGACGGGGGCCACGGGCGCGACCGGCGCGGTCGGCCCCGCTGGCGCGACCGGCCCCTCGGGTCCGAAGGGTGACACGGGCGCCACGGGCGCGGCAGGCCCCACGGGAGCGACCGGCGCGGTCGGCCCTGCTGGCGCGACCGGTCCTGCTGGCGCGAAGGGTGACACGGGCGCGGCAGGGCCCACGGGTGCGACCGGCTCGGTCGGCCCCGCTGGTGCGACGGGCCCCGCGGGTCCGAAGGGTGACACGGGCGCGGCAGGGCCCACGGGCGCGACTGGCGCGGTCGGCCCCGCTGGCGCGACCGGCCCCGCGGGCCCCCAGGGTGCCACGGGTGCCTCGGGTGCGCAGGGGCTGCAGGGACCGGCGGGCACGCAGGGGCTCTACGGCGACGGCTCGGCGGGGGCGTTCAACGTGGGCGTGGGCCAGACGGTGAACCTCTCTCTTTCGACGGGCGTGGCCCAACTGCCGTCGGGGTTCAACCTCCAGTTCAGCAGCATCACCATCGCCGGAACGCTGATCGTCCCGAGCGGCACGGTGCTGCGCTCCTCCGGGGACATCACGGTGAGCGGTAAGGTGACCGTGCTGCCCGGAGCAGAGGACCTGGGCGGCGGTGAGGCCCCGCCAGGCATCTCCCGGACGGCAGCGACCACGTACAACGGTGGCGCGGGGCTGACGTCGTTCCAGGGTGCCCAGGTGCGCCGGGTGCAATCGGCGTCAGGTGGAGCTGGCGCTCGAATCTACGCGGGTTCCAATGCCGACGGTGGCGCGGGCGGCGGCGCGCTGATGCTGGCGGCGCGCGGCAACATTCGCATCCCCGTGAATGCGTCCATCGACGCGTTCGGTGAGGACGGCGTGAACCCGGAGACCGGCGGCGTGTCCATCGTGGGCACGGGCGGCGGCGGTGGCGGCATCGTGCTGGTCGCGGCCAAGGGAAGCATCACGCTGGGGGGAATCATCAAAGCGATGGGCGGCAAGGGCGCGGATGGCTTCAACGGCAACGGCGGCACGGGTGAAGGCGGCGGCGGCGGCGGCGGCGGCGGCATCGTCCACTTCATCTCCTCGACGACCCCCAGCGTGACAGGCTCCGTGGCGGTGGCGGGAGGCGCGGCGGGTGGCAATGCGGATCCCACGGGAGGCCCGATCACCATCATTCC
>NZ_RAWN01000381.1:0-3311 GCF_003668895.1 Corallococcus sp. AB045 | reverse complement strand
CCTCCCCCCCACCCCGAAGGGAGTGGCCTGCGGGGGGCTCACACTGCATGCTGTCCCCTCGATGCGCTTTTTCAGCGTGGAAGAGGCCAGCCGGCTGGTGCCGTTGCTGACGAAGACCTTCGGGCGCGTGCGCCCCTGGGTGGAGCGCGTGCAGAAGCTGGCGGAGGTGCTGGACGGTCCGGAGGCCCCACCCGACACCGTCGAGGTGCGCTCCTTCCGCGAGGAGCGCGACGAGCTCCTGGAGCGCATCCGCGGTGAGCTGGGCCCGCTCCAGGAGATGGGCCTGGAGATAAAAGGCGCGGACGGCCTGGTGGACTTCCACGCGCGGCGCGGCGAGGAGCCCGTGTATCTCTGCTGGCGCTACGGCGAGAACGCCGTGGCGCACTGGCATGACCTGAAGGCCGGCTTCTCCGGACGCCGCCCCATCGACAGCCCGGACGACTTCGAGCCCACCTACCTCAGCTGAGACACCCTCACTTCGACAGGCTCTGGTGCAACAGGCCCAGCTTGTTGCGCGCGGAGAGCAGCTGCTGACGCAGCGACTCCGCCTGCCGGCCGATGTCGGTGAACTTCGCCTCCTCCGCCGCGCGCGTCAGCGTGGCCGCATCGTCCGCCACCTCCGCCATGCGCGCCTGGAGCGCGGTGAAGACCTCCGTGAGCCGCGCGTCCTCCTCCGCCGTGCGCGTGGCCTGCTGGCGCAGCGCCGCGAACTCCTGCATGCGCCCGTTGAGGTCCGCCGCGCTCTGCCCCAGCGCCCCGTAGCGCGTGAGCAGCTCCTTGAACACCTCCGTGCGCTGCTGCAGCTCCTGCGCGCACACGTTGACCGCGTCCGCCTGCGTCTGCTGCCGGTTGCGCACCCCGGTGATGGCCTGCACCAGCGCGCCCACGCGCATTCGAAGCGCGTCGTCCAGGTCCGCCAGGTCCTTGAGCGTCTTCGACGCGCGCTCCAGGTGCTTCTCCGACGTCAGGGGCGCCTCCTTCAGCTGCTCCGCCAGCGCCTCGAAGCGCAGCAGTTCGGCGTCGAGCGCCTGGGCGGCGGAGACCAGCTCGGAGGGCGGGGGCGTGTCACGCTTGCTCATGGGCCCGGGAGGATGCCACGCCGCCTGTCCCTCCCTTCAGGTCGCCTGCCTGCCTCGGGAGCCTGTGCTCGGGGGAGGACACTGCGTCTTCCAGGCCTCGCCAATGGACAGGGGCGTCTCCAGTTTTCCGTGACACGTCGCGTCCGGAGGTCTGAAGCCATGCCCGTGGATTTCTCCATCACCGTGCTCGTCACTGGCGCCACCGGCCAGCAGGGCGGTGCCGTCCTCCGCAAGCTCGCCGACCGGGGGCACCACGTGGTGGCGCTGGTGCGGGACGCGGACGCCCCGGCCGCCCGCGCCCTGCGCAGGCCCGGCGTCACCCTGGCCCAGGGCGACTTCGACGACCCCGTCTCCCTGGAGAGCGCCATGCACGGCGTGGACGCCGTCTACGCCATGGCCACGCCCTTCGGCGCGGGCGGAGTGGACGCGGAGGTCCAGCACGGCAAGAACCTGGCGGACGCGGCGAAGCGCGCCAACGTGCGGCACTTCGTGTACTCGTCCGTGGCGGGCGCGTCGGAGCTCACCGGCATCCCGCACTTCGACAGCAAGCACGCCGTGGAGCTGTACCTGCGGCGGCGGGACATGCCCTTCACCATCCTGGGCCCCACCTTCTTCATGGAGAACCTCCTCCACCCGCCCACGCGCGACATGCTGGCGGAGGGGAAGCTGGCCCTGGGGCTGCCCGCGACGCGCGGCCTCCAGATGGTCGCGGTGGAGGACCTGGCCGGCTTCGCGCTGCACGTGCTGGGAGACCCGGAGCGCTTCATCGGCGAGCGCATCGAGGTCGCCTCCGACGAGGTGACGGGCCAGCAGGCCGCCGCGCTGCTCTCCATGGTGAGCGGCCATCGCATCCACTTCGAACAGATTCCCCTGGTTCAGCTCCAACAGCAGAGCGAGGACCTGGCGGCCATGTTCGAGTGGCTCGACCGCGTGGGCTACCACGCGGACATCCTCACCCTGCGCAACAGCTACCTGCGCGTGAGCTGGCAGCCCTTCGAGACCTGGGCGCGCCATCAGGACTGGGACTTCGTCAACGCGCCCTCCTGGCCCGCCACCGCCGCCGAACCGGTGACGCCCCAGCCCTGAGAGACTCGGGGGTGAAGAGCCCTGTCCCGCCCGCCCGCTGCCCGGGTTGGAGCACGAGGCATGTCATCCCCTGAACGCCGCACGCCCTACCTTGAAGTGCGAGGAGGCATGCGATGCGGAGAGCACTGGGAGTGGGGGCCCTGGGGTTGATGCTGATGGCGGGCTGCGCGGCGGAGACGAAGCTGCGGCCCATGCCGGAAGCGGGAGTCCTCCAGGGAGGCAAGAGCAGCGCCATCAAGGAACAGGAGGGTGTGCGGCTCACGGCGGACGGCTCGGCGTGGAAGGGCTCCCCATCCGACCTGGAGCGGCGTGTCACCCCCGTCTACGTCCGGCTGGAGAACAATGGGGACCGCCCGCTCCGCCTCCAGTACAAGGACTTCGCGCTGGTGGGCCAGGAGTCGCGCTTCCGCTACAGCGCGCTGCCGCCCCTGGCGCTGCGGCAGGCCACGTCCTCGAATGATTCGGAGGCGCCCGCGCGCATCAGCCCGGTGATGTACCCCGGGGGCAGGGCGTGGGCGGGCGGCGGCTACGGCTACGGGCCCTGGCGCGGCGGCTGGGGACCGGGCTGGTACGGCGGCCCCTGGGGCTGGGGCAGCTCCTTCTACGGCGCGCCGTACTACTACGAGCCGCCGCTGCCCACGGAGGACATGCTCAACAACGCACTGCCCGAGGGCACGCTGGAGCCCGGCGGCACGCAGGAGGGCTTCCTCTACTTCCAGGGCGTGGCCCACCGCGAGAACGCGGTGACGCTCCAGCTGAAGCTGGTGGACGCGGAATCAGGGGAGCCTTTTGGTTCGATGGGCATCCCCTTCCAGGTGAGCACGAAGTAGCTAGTGCAGCAGCGTGCTGGGCGGCGCGTAGGGAGAGCGCCCCCCGTCGTGCGCCAGGTCGAGCAGCGGTGCGTCCTCCGGCTGCCCCAGCGCGCGCCGCACGTCCGCGCCCTTCAGGGGCAGGCCCATCAGCGGCCCCAACGGGAACAAGTCCAGCGCGCCGGTCAGGAGCGGCAGCAGGCCCGTCAGCGCCACCATCGCGCCCCGGGGCGTGCCCGTGCCCAGCCCGCCCAGGACCATGCCCGTGCCCGCCAGAATCCGAATCCACCGTCCGTTGCGCGAATTGATGAAGCCGACCATGAACACCTCCCCACGC
>NZ_RAWN01000380.1:0-3317 GCF_003668895.1 Corallococcus sp. AB045 | reverse complement strand
CCCCAGGCGCCCCAGGAAGAAGAGGAGGCCCCGCGCTTCCTCAAGCGCGAGCTGCCCCGCCCCCGCGGCCGCTTCACCCGCGTGGAGGCCCAGCGACTGTCGTTCCTTGAACTGACGCGCGCCGAGGGCAAGGAGACGCTGGAGGCCGCCATCGAGGCCACGGAGCACCGCTACTCACTTCTGCGCACGCTGGAGCACCGCTACAACGGCCCGCGCGGAGAGATGACCCAGGTCGACATGGAGAACGTGCTGCGCCAGCACGGCATCATGGAGACGCTGGAGGCCCGCGAGCGCCACAACATCGAGACCGCCTACGCGTCCCAGCGCGGCGCCACCGGCCGGGTCGCCTGGGCGCTCGGCCTGTCCCCCAGCGAGCTGCAGCGGCTCAACCACGCGCTCAGGCTGGAGGAGGTGGTGGAGGCCCTGCGCGAGCGCTTCCGCAACGAGGTGCTGGCCACGGGCCACCTCACCCACCGGCTGGATCTGCTCGGCCGGGACAAGTACCTGGTGGACCTGGGCATCCAGAAGCGCTTCGCCGACGCGCTCCGCAAGGAGCTGGAGCGGCTGGCGAAGGACGCCCTGCCGGACGCCACGGATCTCCACTCGCTGGCCAACGTCGTGGGTCGCAAGCACGGCGCGCCCGCGGAGCTGGTCACCCGCGCCTTCGAACGCCTGAATCTGACGGAAGGCCTGCGCAAGCAGCTGTCCGCCCAGGCCCAATCCCCTTCGAACTGACTCATCGAGACGAGGTACCCACCCCATGCCCATCTACGAGTACGGCTGCTCGGCCTGTGGAAAGACCATCGACGTCCTGCAGAAGATGTCCGACCCGACGCCCCCCGCCTGCACCGCGTGCGGCGCCCAGGGCACGCTGAGCAAACAGGTCAGCCGCTCCAGCTTCCACCTCAAGGGTGGCGGCTGGTACTCGGACCTGTACGGCTCCACGAAGAAGGACGGCGGCGGTTCGTCGTCCTCATCGTCGTCGGCGTCCGCGTCTTCTTCATCCTCGCCGGCGAGCAGCGGCACGAGCACGGCGGCGCCCAGCGCTCCCGCGGCCGCGCCGAGCACTCCGTCCGCGTCCGGCGACAAGTCGTAGCGCCCGCGCTCCACCGCCCCCGGCTGAAAATTCGCTGGGGGCGCGGGGAGGCCGCAGACTTCACGCGTGCCCTTCCCTCCCTCGAAGCGTCCCCCCCGCCATTGCGCACTGTGCGGCCATCCGGAGCTGACGGATGCGCGGGGGCAGGGGCGGTTCCTCCTGGTCGCGGACCCGCATGGCCGCGGCCCCGTGTGTCCTCCGCAGCGCGGCTGCCGCAACGGCAAGCTCGCGGCGACGGACACGCCGGCGCTGACGCAGGCCAGCCGCTAGGTTAAGCAGACACCTGAAAGCGCGCGCGTCCCACCCCGCGTGCCTCCAGGTGCCATGCCGCGTTCCTTCCGCTCGCTGTCGTCGCTGTTCCTGGTGCCGCTCGTGGCCGCATTCACCGCCGGCTGCGCGTCCGCCACCCGCATGTCCCCCGAGGACCGCGCCGCGTTGGACCGCGGCCTCAGCGGCCCGGACGCGGAGCAGTACCTGCGCGTCTCCGCCTACCTGACGCCCTTCTTCGGGGACGCGTCCAAGCGGCTGCTCACGCCCTACCCGCCGGAGGACGTGCGGCTGGTGGACGACACCCAGGGCAAGCCCATCAACCCCGGCCCCATCCAGGCCACCCTCCCCGCCGGCTCGCGCGTGCGGATCACCAAGGTGGAGTTCCCCACCGCGTGGGTCGTCACCGAGCGCGTCCTCTACTCCCCGCGCACCTGGCCGTGGGTGTACGTGACGGTGGAGGGCGCCCCCGCGGGCGAGCAGGTGGTGCTGGTGCTGCCGCCCAACCTCGACCGGCAGGACGCGTTCCGCGCGGAGCTGGGGAACACGCTGTCCCTCCACCCGCTCACGGAGCAGCTCAACGGCTTCAGCGCGGCGGTGAAGGAGGCCGTGCGCACCAAGACGCTGGTGCCGGACATGCCCGCGGACGCGGTGCGCATGGCCTGGGGCCCGCCGGAGTCCGTGCGCCGCACGCTGGAGGGCACCGCGAAGAACGAGGAGTGGCGCTACACCGGCGAGCGCCGCAAGGCGTTCCTCACCGACGGGAAGCTGGTGCGTGCGGAAGAGGCAGGCAAATCCATCCTGCCTTGAGTTCCTAGCGCCGGCCGCCGCGGCGGTGCTGCTTCTTGCCGCCGCCACCGCCGCCCTTGCGCTGGGCCTGGGCCTCGCCCGGCCGCGTGAGGCGGGGCAGCTCACCGGCCATCACCGGCCAGTAGTCGCCCTTGAGGAGCTCCTCCACCAGCTGCGCCTGGGTGAGCACGTCGCGCTTGAAGAAGGTGGCGCCGCGGCCCATCTCGTCCAGGGAGCCGCGCGCGTCGCTGCCGCCCACGCAGGGGACCTTGAGGACCTCCGCGGCCTCCACGGCCAGGTCATTGGCCGTCTGCTTCACCTTGGCGTTGTAGCCCTCCACGGCGCACAGCACGCCGGACAGCGAGCGCACGTAGTCCATGGCGGGGTTGGGCACGTCGCGGTCGAAGGGGCGGGCCGCGACGATGGCCGCGCCCAGCGCCTTCACCTTGGGCAGGCACTCGGCGGCGCTCCAGGGCTTCTCCCGGTTGCTGCCCCACATCTGCACGGGCTCCGGCGCCAGCTCCGGCTTCGGGAAGAAGCACAGGTACTGACCCCGGTCCGTGACGAGCTCCAGGCCCACGAAGACCTTCACCTTGGATTTGGCGCCGATCTCGAAGAGCTCGTCGCAGCCGTCCTGGGTGTTCGTCTCGGTGAACGCCACCGCGTCCAGGCCGAACATGGCCGCCCGCTCCAGCACTGCGCGCGGCTCCAGGTCGCACCCCTTGGACAGGTGGGAATGGGCGTGTAGGTCGATGAGCATGGGCGACGCGTGCCTAACAGGCCTCCCGGGGCCTGTCGAGCCCGCGCGCACGGCCCCTCAGGCGTACGCGTAGGACTGGAAGTTGCCCTGCTTGGCCTGGCTGTTCTTCTCTTCGTACGTGCGGATGAGGTAGCCCATCAGCATCAGCGAGGACGTGTTCTCCAGCACCCGGGACGGATCCTTGGAGATGAGGTTCGCGCTGTAGTTCAGGAAGAACTGCGCCAGCTCCTCGCCCGCTTCCTTCACGATGAGGGCGTTGAGCGCGCTCGGCTCCATGGTGCGGATGGTGTTGATGAAATCGACCGCCAGGTCCTTCTTCGTCTTCATGTCCACGGTCCTGCCCCCTTTTTCCGCCCATGCCCCTGGAGCCGGAAATGGCCCCGGGCCCCGCCCCAATCCATGAAC
>NZ_RAWN01000379.1:0-3318 GCF_003668895.1 Corallococcus sp. AB045 | reverse complement strand
AATCGAAGCGGGAGGAGTTGCCCTCCAGGGGAATGGGCTGGAAGGCCATGCCCGGCACGCGCAGCGCTTCCGCGGGTGCGTTCTGCAGGACGAGCATCACCTGGAAGAGAGGGCTGCGGCTCAAGTCACGCGAGGGCTGGAGGACTTCCACCAGCTTCTCGAAGGGGACGTGCTGGTGCTCGTAGGCGGCGAGGGTGGTGGCCTTCACCTGGGCCAGCAACTGGCGGAAGGACTCCTCCGGGCGCACATGGGCGCGCAACACGAGCGTGTTGACGAAGAAGCCGATGAGGCCCTCGGCCTCGGCGTGAGTACGGCCGGCGATGGGGGAGCCGACGGAGACGTCGTCCTGGCCGGAGTAGCGCGAGAGCAGCAACTGGAATGCGGAGAGCAGCAGCATGAAGGGCGTAGCACCTTCACGCTGAGCGAGACTGCGTAGCGAGTCCGTCAACTCCGAGGGGAAGTGCACGGGCACCGTGGCGCCGCGCCGGGACTGCACGGCCGGACGAGGACGGTCCGTGGGCAGCTCCAGCGCGGCGGGGGCACCGGCCAGCTGGCGCTTCCAGTATCCGAGCTGCGACTCCAGCGTCTCTCCCTGGAGCCACTGGCGCTGCCAGAGGGCGAAGTCCGCGTACTGCACCGGCAGCGGAGGCAGCGAGGGAGCCCGGCCGCCACTGAAGGACTCATAGAGGCTCGCCAACTCGCGGATGAGGACGCCCATGGACCAGCCGTCGGAGACGATGTGGTGCATCGTCACGAGGAGGACGTGGGAGTCGTCCGAGAGCTTGAGGAGGGCCGTGCGCAGCAGCGGCCCATGGACGAGGTGGAAGGGCTGCCGGGCTTCCCGGGTGGCAAGCCGCAGCGTCTCTGCGTCGCGCTCAGACTCCTCCAGGCCGGACAGATCCTCCATGGGAAGGACCCACTCGGCCGGAGGGTGGATGCGCTGGAAGGGCTGGCCCTCTTCTTCGAAGAAGGTGGTGCGCAGGGCTTCGTGCCGCGCCACCAGCGCCTCGAATGCGCGGCGTAGCGCCTCGACGTCCAGACGCCCAAGGAGACGCAGCGTGACGGGGAGGTTGTAGGAGGCGTCATCCGGCGCCAACTGGTCCAGGAACCAGAGGCGCTGCTGAGCGAAGGAGAGAGGCTGAGGGCCTTCGGTGCGCGTGCGCGTCAGGGGCGGTAGCCGCGTGCCGGTGGAAGCCCGATGCAACCGCTCCGCAAGGGCCGAGATGGTGGGAGCTTCGAAGAGGGCGCGAAGCGGCAGCTCCACATCCAGTGCCGCGCGCACGCGAGCCACCAACTGCGTGGCGAGCAGGGAGTGGCCCCCCAGCTCGAAGAAGTTGTCCGTGCGGCCTACGGTGGGCACGCGAAGCACTTCGCTCCAGAGTGCCGCGAGCTTCTCTTCCAGTGGAGTCGCCGGGGCCTCGTAAGCGTGCGATGCCCGAAGCACGCTCGCATCCGGAGCAGGGAGGGCCTTGCGGTCCACCTTGCCGTTGGACGTCAGCGGCAGTGCGTCCAGGGGGACGAAGGCGGCAGGCACCATGTACTCAGGCAGGAGTTGCTTGAGGTGCGCGCGAAGGGCCGTGATGTCGAGGGCTTCACCCACGACGTATGCGACGAGGCGCTTGTCGCCCGGCGAATCTTCGCGGGCGAGCACGACGGCGTCCTTCACGGCAGGGGCGGCGCGCAGGGCGTTCTCGACCTCGCCCAACTCGATGCGGAAGCCACGCACCTTCACCTGCGCGTCGATGCGGCCGACGAAGTCCAACTGGCCGTCGGCCCGCCAGCGCACCACGTCGCCCGTGCGGTAGAGCCGGGCTCCCGGAGTGGAGGAGAAAGCGTCCGGAGTGAAGCGCTCGGCGGTGAGTCCCGGCCGTCCCGCGTACCCACGCGCCACGCCGACGCCGCCAATGTGCAGCTCGCCGCGTACACCCACGGGGACGGGCTGCCCGTGCGCGTCCAACACATAGACACGCACGTTCGCCAGCGGCTTGCCGATGGACGGCACGTTCCCATCCGCCACCACCTCACCGAAGGTGGCGATGACGGTGGCTTCGGTGGGGCCGTAGGTGTTGAGCAATCGCCGTCCCGGAGCCCAACGCGCGACGACGTCCGCGGGCAGGGCTTCGCCGCCGGAGATGACGGTGCGCACGTTGGGCAGTCCCTCGGAGGACGTGGCCGCCAGCGCCGCCGGGGTGAGGCTGACGACGCTCAACTCCTGCTCACGCAACAGCACGGGCAGCGGTGCACCCGGCATCAGCTTCTCCAGCGGCGCGAGTACCAACGTGGCGCCGTTGCAGAGCGTGGTGAAAATCTCCTCCACGGAGAGGTCGAAGCTGAGGCTGGCGAACTGCAACACGCGGCTGCCGGGGCCGATGCCGTACGCCACCGCTTCGTGGGTGACGAGGTTGGCGACGCTGCGGTGCTCCACCGCCGTGCCCTTCGGTGTACCCGTGCTGCCCGAGGTGTAGAGCAGGTACTCCATGTTGGCAGGCGTCACGCCCGTTGCAGGCGCATCCGTCGGCTCAGCGGAGAGAGCGCCGCGCTCGGTGTCCAGGCAGAGCGCGCGGGCATGCAGCGCTTCGGGGAACCGGTCCACCAGTGGCTGCTGGGTGACGAGCACCTGAGCCGCGCTGTCCTCCAGCATGAAGGCCAGGCGCTCACGAGGCAGGAGCGGATCCACCGGCACCCAGGCGCCGCCGGCCTTCAGGATGCCAAGCAACCCGATGACGATATCGAGCGAGCGCTCGACGCTGAGGGCGACGCGGACCTCCGGGCCCACGCCACGACGGCGCAGCGCATGCGCAAGCTGATTGGCGCGCGCGTCCAGCTGCGCGTATGTCAACTGCGTCCCCTCGAAGACAGCAGCCACCGCCTCCGGAGCGCGGCGCACCTGCGCTTCGAAGAGCGAGTGCATGCACGCTTCGGGGAACGGCGCGCGCGTGGCGTTCCACTCCACCAGCATTTCGCGCCGCTCGACGGCGGTCAGCAGCGGCAATCGGGTGACTGCCTCATTCGGCTGAGCGACGGCCTCCTGGAGAAGCACGCGCAGGTGCTCGGCCATGCGTGCGGCGGTGGAGGCGGTGAAGATGTCAGAGGTGTACTCGAGGTAGCCCTTGAGGCCGGCGTCCGTCTCCAGCACCTGGAGGGTGAGGTCGAACTTGGCGGAGAAGGTGTCGAGCTCCAGGGCCTCCAGCTTGACGCCCTCGACGGAGGCGGAGCCGCGGAAGGAGGCCTGGTAGGTGAGCATCACCTGGAAGAAGGGAGTGCGGCCCGGAATGCGCTCCGGCTTCAACTCCTCCACGAGGCGCTCGATGGGGAGCT
>NZ_RAWN01000378.1:0-3420 GCF_003668895.1 Corallococcus sp. AB045 | reverse complement strand
GTGGGACTGCGCTGAGGGAGGGGGCTCAAACGCTGAGCATGAACTCGCGGGTGCCGAGCGGCTCGCCATTGACGAGCAGTTCGATCAGGTGTTCGCCCGCGTAGTAGCGGCGCGTGGTGATGGGATGGATCTTGTGGACGCGCTTGAGCGCCACCTGCTCACCCGCGGCCAGCTGGCGCGTGGTCCATTTGAAGACCTTGGGGGACAGCTCTCCCGAAGCCTTGCGGTGGTGGATGCGATAGTCGATGACCAGCTTCTGGTCGCCACGCGCCTTGGAGTGCAGCTCGATGTGGAATTGAAGTTCTCCGCCAAGCTGGACGGCCTTCGACGACAGCTTGAAGGCCTTGAGTTCCAGGCGGGGCTTGGGGGTGAAGCCGAGCACGTCGAGCGCGCCCGGGTGCCCCTGCTTGACGAGCGTCCTGCTGGCATGGCGGACCAGCCACAGCGTCTCCGGACCCGGTGATTCGCTGGCCCACCGGCGGACAACGCTCACCACGGTGTCGGGGTGGTCCTTGGCGATGTCATTCAGGTTGTTCGCCACCGAGCGGCGGACGAACAGCGCGGGGTCCGCCTTGAGCTTCTCCAGCAACGCGAGCACCGGGGCCGGATCCTTCTGGAAGGCCGGCAGCCTCTGGGCCCAGGGCAGGCGCGGGCGCGTGCCCTCGGAGACGAGCCGGCGCACCGCCTCGTCCGGATCCTGCGACCACCGGTGAAGGTACTCGAGCACCCCTTCCGGATGGCGGAGCAGGAAGGGGCGGATGGCGAACTCGGAGGTGAACCGGGTCGTCAGCATGCGCATGGCGCGCATGGAGTCGTGCAGGTGGTCCAGCCCGTATTCCTCCACGAAGTGGCACAGCGGCCAGATGCGAAAGCCGCGCAGGGGCGTCAGGTGCCCCTGCTCGGAGCCCGCCATGACCTCCAGCTGGCGCAGCGCGGTGGGGTAGTCCTCCGCGAGGTGGCGGCGCAGCGTCCTCGCGAGGTGGCGGACGCGGTCCTTCATCTCCATCGACTCCAGCCCCTGGCTGGCCTCGCGAACGAAGGCCTGGGCGTTCAGCCCGGGCACGGCGACCGCGCCGCGCTTGCCGAGGTCGAGGATGGCTTCCCTGTTGAAGAGGTCCTTGAATTGGGTTCCGGTGCTCATGGATGGGGGGTCGGGGTCAGAAGGTGCCCGTGCGCACGCCAGGCTTCTTTTCGAGCGCGTTCAGGGAGACGCCCGCGACCTCCCGCTGGGAGGACTCGAAGGCGTCGAGCATCATGTTGGGGGTCCACTGCTTGCCGCGTTCGCTCAGCTCCCAGGTGCCGGGCGTTTCGTAGATGAGGCCGCTTTCCTGCCAGGCCTTCCACACGTCCGCGGGGATGGTGTCGATGGCGGCCTGGTGTTTCTTGGAGATGCGGAAGAACTTGGGCATGAACACGGCGCCCCGGTTCTCGGGCCGCGCCAGCTGGCCGGACAGCTTGGCCACGGGCAGTTGCCCCTGCTCCAGCATGGAGCAGTAGGTGTTGACCTCGCCGGTGTTCATGTACGCGACGCCGCTCAGGTAGCCCCGCGCCGAGGCGCCCACGGCCACGGTCTCCGCCGTGTGGTCGCCCTCGCCGCCGCCCCAGAGCAGCCGGAAGTACTCGCAGACCTTGTCGTACTTGGAGAAGACCTGGTCCGCGACGTCGTTGTAACCCAGCTCCCGCATGCGCCAGCGGATGTGCTCGGTCATGGCCATGTGCATGTCCATGCCCGGCTTGGCCGGAATCGTTCCCGCATCCATCGCGGCCCGGAACTTCTTGGGGAACGCGTAGTAGTGCAGGTTGTAGTAGTCCACGCTGTCGAAGTCCGCGGCGCGCAGGGCCGCCAGGTCGTCGTTCAGCGTGGTGAGGTTCTGCCCCGGCAGGTCGTACATCATGTCGACGTTGATGTCGTGGAAGCCCAGCCGCCGGGCATTCGCCGTGACGCGCTCCACGTCCTTGAGCGTCGCGACGATGCGGAACCGCTGCCGCTGGACCTCGTCATACGTCTGCAGCCCGAAGCTCAGGCGGCTGACCTTCCATTCCTTGAGCAGCTCGAGCAGCTCAGGGTTGCCCAGCGTCCGGGGCTCTCCCTCGAAGCTGATCTCCGCGTCGGCGGTGAGCCGGAGGTGGCGGTGGATGGCCTGCAGGATGCGGCCAATGTGCGCCACGGGGAGGATGGAGGGCGAGCCTCCTCCGAAGTACACCGCGGAGAAGGTGCGCTGGGCGATGGCGGGGCGGCGCGCCAGCAGCTCCACCTCCCGGCAGAGGCTGGTGGTGTAGCGCTCGTAGACGTCCTCTCCGCTCGCGATCTTGATGTGGAAGGGACAGAACTGGCACAGGTCGTGACAGTACGGGATGTGGACGTACAGCAGGCTCTCCGCCGGCCGGGCCACCTCCGTGTCCAGCATGGAGTCGAGCAGACCCTTGTGGGCACCCGGGGCATAGTCACCCTGGAGCAGCGGATAGAAGTAGTACGTGACGGGATGGAGGTCTCGGTACATGGGGCGACCCTTCCGGACGTGAGGCTGCTTCGAGGAACGGCTCAGGCCCTGCCGGCACGCGAGAGGATGCGGTCCGCGTTGCCATGGAGGATGTCGCTGGCGATGTCCGGGGGCAGGTGGGCCTGCTCCAGCTGCCCCATGAGCTTGCTGTAGCTGCCGACCACCGGCCAGTCAGAGCCGAACACCACCTTGTGGCGGATGTCGCGAAGGTCCCCGAGCACCGTGGTCAGCTCCAGCAGGGGCACCAGCGCGGTGTCGACGTAGAGGTTCTCGTGGCGAAGGACGAGCTCGCGGGCCTCCTGGTACCAGAGGGGCTTGCCCGCGTGCGCGAGGACGATGGTCAGCCGGGGGAAGCCCCGGGCGATGCGCTCGAAGTCCGAGGGCTGGATGTTCTTCTGCTCGGCGTCACGCTGGGAGGTGTGGCCGGTGTGGAAGATGATGGGGAGTCCGCCGCGCTCGCACTCGCCATACACGTCCCACATGTCCCGGGTGTACGGGTCGAAGGAGTGGTCGGCCGGGTAGAACTTGAAGCCCCGGACGCCCAGCGCGAGGCTCTTCTCGAACTCCTTCCGGGCATCGTGGAAGTTCGGGTTGATGCTGCCGAAGGGGATGAAGAAGTCCGAGCCGCGTGCCTTGCCGGCGATCATCTCGCTGTCGATGGAGAAGTTCGTGCCCGGCCCGCACTCGGCCAGCATGACGGCGCGCTGCACGCCATGGCGGCGCAGGTAGCGCTCCAGCTCGGCCGGCTCGGTGAACAGCCGGGTGATGTCTTCCCCTTCTTCCAGGGGGCGGCGTGTGAGCAGGCCCTGGATGTCGTCGCGAAGGCGGAAGAAGTCACCCGCATGGACATGGAAATCAATCATGGCGGCCTCGGACGGGGTGCGGGGCTAGTGGGATGCCAGCAGGGCAGGGCGGGAAC
>NZ_RAWN01000033.1:0-62532 GCF_003668895.1 Corallococcus sp. AB045 | reverse complement strand
GCCCCACCCGGCCCCCCTTCTTACTTCTTCAACATCATGCGGGGATGTCACGGAAACCGCGTTCATACGGCCTTGCCGGTTCAGGGCCGTGAATCGTGAATGAAGAGGGGGATGGACATGAGACACCCACGAATGACCCATGCGGGCGTGATGCTGTTCAGCGTCGCGGTGCTGATCGCCATGGCGCTGCCGCGGATGGCGGTCACCCCAGCGCGGCCGCTGCTGGATGCTCCTCGCGCGTCCCCCACGGGGATGGGACCACGCGCCGTGGCGCTGGGTGACTTCGACGAGGACGGGCACCTGGACGTCATCACCGCCAACCACACCGCGGGCACCGTGTCCGTGCTGCGGAGCCTGGGGGACGGGACGTTCGCGCCCGGCCTGGAGCGGCCCACCGGTGCGTTGCCCGGCGCGGTCGCGGTGGGGGACTTCGACGTGGATGGCCACCTGGACGTGGTCACCAGCCACTTCGGAGGCACGGTGTCCGTGCTGCTGGGGCGCGGGGATGGGACGTTCGGGGCGCGGACCGACCACTCCGTGGGCGCGGAGCCCTCGGCCGTGGACGTGGGCGACCTGGACGGTGACGGCCGCCTGGACGTGGTGACGGCCAACGCGCTGGATGACTCCGTGTCGGTGCTGCTGAACCGGGGCTCCGGACGATTCGTGCCCCAGAAGGACGTGACCACCGGCACCAACCCGTTCGCGGTGAAGGTGGCCGACATCAACCACGACGGGATGGCGGACCTGGTCACCGCGAACTTCGTGGACACGGTGTCGGTGATGCTCGGCAACGGGGACGGGACGTTCCGGCCTCGCATGGACTTCCCCACGGGCAACGCGCCCTACTCCGTCGCGGTGGTGGATGTGGATGACGACGGGAAGCTGGACGTGGTCACCGCGAACTTCCGGGGCCAGAGCGTGTCCGTGCTGCGCGGCACCGGCGCCGGTACGTTCCCTGCGCGCGTGGATTTCGCAGTGAAGGGCGGTCCGTACTTCGTCGCGGCCGGCGACTTCAACGGCGACGGGATGCTGGACCTCATCACCGCGAACTTCAACGAGGACACCGTGTCCCTCCTGCCCGGCCAGGGCCACGGCTCCTTCGGCGCGCCCACGCGCCTGACCACCGGCGAAGGCCCCGCGGCGCTCGCGGTGGGCCTGCTCGACGGTGACCTGAAGCCAGACGTCGTCACCGCCAACACCCGGGGCCATGACGTGTCCGTGCTGAGGGCCGCGGCTTCCGCGGACGTGGAGGTGACGCTCACCGCCGTCCCCAGGCCGGGAGTGTCCGTGCCGCGCATCGACTACACGCTCACCGTCACGCAGCACGGGCCGGATCCGCTGACCCGAGCCGTCATCACCGTGGCCCTGCCCCCGGGCCTCCAGGCCAGCACCCGGGACTGCCTCATGGCCGCCGGCACGCTCCAGTGCGAGGTGGGACCGATGGCCGTGGGCGACACCACCCTCCTGCGGTTTTCCGCGCCGCTGCCGCGCTCCAGCGTGGGCCTGTCCTACCGCATCACCGCCACGCGGACGCTCAGCGTCCCCGCGGACCTCCACTCCGCCAACGACGCCGCGAGCCAGGACTACGTGTCCCTGGGAGGGCTCGCCGCGACGTGGTGGTAGCCGTTTCCCTGGAGCGCTTCGGCGGGGGCGCTTCAGCCAACGACAGGGCGAGCCAGGACTCCGTGTCCCCGGGCGGGCTCGCCGCGACTTGCTGGTAGCCGTTTCCCTGGAGCGCTTCAGCGGGGGCGCTTCAGCCAACGCCAGGGAGAGCCAGGACTCCGTGTCCCTGGGCGGGCTCGCCGCGACTTGGTGGTAGCCGTTTCCCTGGAGCGCTTCAGCGGGGGCGCTTCAGCCAACGCCAGGGAGAGCCAGGACTCCGTGTCCCTGGGCGGGCTCGCCGCGACTTGGTGGTGGCGGGTCAGGATGGAGCGCCCGCCCTGGAGCGCTTCGGCGGGAGCGCTTCAGCCAACGACGCCGCGAGCCAGGACTCCGTGTCCCTGGGCGGGCTCGCCGCGACTTGGTGGTAGCGCTCCGCTTCAGCGCGGGCGCTTCAGCTTGGACCACATGAGCCCGACGAAGGTGTCGGGCGCGGGCTCCGCGGTCATCAACTCCTCGTCTTCGTGACCGCGCACGGGCGGCGGCAGGGGCTTGGGAGCCACGGGGAACGGCAGGGGCTCCGCGGTGTTCAGGCCCTGCGCCTGACGCTCCATCACCTCCGCGAAGGAGCGCCGGGGCGCGTTGCGCTCCGCCACTGGCGCGGCGCCCTCCACGCTCTGGAGGGCCCGGATGCGAAGGACGACGCTGGCGCCTTCCGCGCGCGAGATGCCCGTCACCCGCCCGATTGGACCTCGCGGCCCGCGTGCCCGGCTCATCGGCTCCCTCCCGGTCCTCGCAATGAACCGTAGCGCCTCCGGCCCCCCGTCGGCCACTGCCCGGCCCTCCGGCGAGCCACGGGGAGGCCCGCCCGGCCGGCAGGTCTTCGTGGCCCCCCTGTAACCGTCCCCGGGTGTCACGCGTACGTTGAGGTGGCGCCCCCTCTTCCGGCGGCGCCCGGAGGCTTCGCGACCCATGTCGTCCGCCCGAGCAGTGTCTTCTCCCACCCGGCTGTCGGTGGCGCGCCGGCTGTGGCCCGCCTTGTTGGTGCTGGCCACCGCGCTGAGCGCGTGCACCGAGGCGCGTGGCGCTCCGCCCGGCGCGAAGCCCGCGGCCACCGCGTCCGCCCCGGTGCAGGACGGCCGCAAGTACACGAAGCCGTCCGACGCGGAGCTGAAGCGCACCCTGTCCCCCCTGGCCTACCAGGTGACGCAACACGAGGCCACCGAGCCGCCCTTCCGCAACGCGTACTGGAACAACCACGAGGAAGGGCTCTACGTCGACGTGGTCAGCGGCGAGCCGCTGTTCTCCTCGCGCGACAAGTTCGAGTCCGGCACCGGCTGGCCCAGCTTCACCCGCCCCCTGGACAAGGCCCACGTGGTGGAGAAGCGCGACAGCGCCCTGGGCATGGAGCGCGTGGAGGTGCGCTCGAAGGACGGCGACTCGCACCTGGGCCATGTCTTCGAGGATGGGCCCAAGCCCACGGGCCTGCGCTACTGCATCAACTCCGCGTCGCTGCGCTTCGTCCCCGTGAACGAGCTGGCCTCGAAGGGCTATGGCGCGTGGCTGCCCGCCTTCGGCCTCGCGGCGCCCGGTGAGCCCCAGGGCGCGCTCGCACCCGCAGCGGGCGCCGTCGTGCTGGCGAAGGCGGCGGCCCCCACGGAGGCCACGCGCGAGACGGCGTACCTGGCGGGCGGGTGCTTCTGGGGCATGGAGGACATCCTCCGGAAGATCCCGGGCGTCATCGACACGGAGGCCGGCTACACCGGCGGCTCGAAGAAGGACGCCACCTACGAGGACGTGCACACCGGGGAGACGGGGCACGCGGAGGCCGTGCGCGTCGTCTTCAACCCGAAGCTGCTGACGTACGAGGCGCTGCTGGAGCAGTGGTTCTTCCGCATGCACGACCCGACGACGCTCAACCGCCAGGGCAACGACGTGGGCTCGCAGTACCGCTCCGCCATCTTCTACCTGTCGGACGAACAGCGCCGGACGGCGGAGGCGGTGAAGGCCCGCGTGGGCAGGTCCGGCAAGTGGTCCCGGCCCATCGTCACGCAAATCACCGCCGCCGGCGAGTGGGTGCCCGCCGAGGGCTACCACCAGGACTACCTGGTGAAGAACCCCGGCGGCTACACCTGCCACTACCTGCGCGACTGAGTGCCCCGCCGCACCCTCACGCGGCGCGGTCGTGCACTTCGAACGTCATGCCCGCCTTGCGCAGGCGCTCCACCAGCACCATGCCCATGGCGGACGCGGGGGTGAGCACACCGCCCCGCTTGGGGATGGTGTCGAAGGCGAGGCACAGCGCGGACTCCGCCAGCATGCGCGCCGTGGCCGCGTAGCCCGGGTCGCCCTTCGAGGCGACCTTGCCCTCCACCTTCACGCGCTGACCGCTCTTGGGCGAGTGGCCCTCGCCCAGGAGCCGCACCTCGAAGAGGCCGCGCTCGCGCACGGTGGCGGACGGGCCTTCGCCCGGCGCGGGCAGCACGTGCTTCTCCAGCAGCTCCCGCGCGGGGTCCACGTTCGACAGGAGCATGAAGCCGCCCAGCCCCGCGGTGGTCGCCGCGGCGAGCGCCAGGCCCTTGGGCCCGGGGCCGAAGTCGGAGACCTCCGAGTAGAAGAAGTCGCGGCCCCACGGGTAGCCCAGGAGCGCGTTGGAGCGCCGCACGACGCGCGTGTTGACGGAGGCCATCACGAAGGGCGCGGTCCACGTGCCCGTGTCCGGGCTCTTCTTCACCGTGGCCAGGTCGCGCTCCTCCTTCGTGCCTCGGGAGGGCTCCGGGTCCAACGCGTGGGCGCTGGTCAGCACCTTCTTGAGGGACGGCTCCGCCTTCAACGCCGCCAGGGTGTCCATCATGCTGGCGATGGTGCCGCCGCTGAAGCCACCGCGCATGCGCGTCAGGTGGAAGCGCACCTGGTCGCAGTGGCCGCCGTGCTTCTCCCGCATGTAGTCCTGGACCATCAGCGTGCCCAGGTCGGAGGGGATGGAGTCGAAGCCGCAGGTGTGCACGATGCGGGCGCCCGTCTCGCGCGCCCGCGCGTCGTGGGCGTCGATGGTCTTGCGCATGAACTGCACCTCGCCCGTCAGGTCGCAGTAGTCCGTGCCGGCGCGGACGCAGGCGGCGACCAGCTCGTTGCCGTAGCGGGCGTAGGGGCCCACGGTGGAGATGATGACGCGCGTGCGCGCCACCATCGCGTCCAGCGAGGCCGCGTCCTTCGCGTCCGCGAGGACCACCGGCAGGTCCGCGAACTCCGGCCGCACCTTCACCAGCTCCGAGCGGACCTGATCCAGCTTGCCTTCGTCGCGCCCGGCGATGGCCCACTTCGCGCGGTGCGCGTCCTGATTGCGAGCCAGGTACTCCGCCACCAGGCGGCCGGTGAATCCCGTGGCGCCCCACAGGATGATGTCGAACGCGGGCTTCGTGTCGTGGGCCATGGGCGGCGAGTAGCCGGACCCTCCATGTGAGCGCAAGCGCGATTCCACGGGCCGTGAAAACCCTGTGCAGGGCACCACATCCCGGTGGCCGGGCCTCAGGCGCGCAGGCGCAACCGGATGGGTCCGCGCGCGGTGGAGGGGTCCACCACCCGGCCCCCCTGGACGATGTCCAGCACACCCCGAGCGACGAGCCTGCGCGCCGCCTCGCGCACGGGCTCCATGCACGCGCGCCAGTCCTCGTCGCCGGACGCGCGGGCAACTTCGGAGGGACACACGGTGGCGCCGCCTGCCCGCTGGGAGAGCAGCTCCAGGATGCGCGCCTCCCATGGGGAATCCCGCGCCTGGGTCCGCTTCCCCCGGCACGCCTCCGAGCAGTACCTCACCTGTTCCCAGTCGCGCGCCCACTTGCGGCGCCAGGTGATGGCTCGGCCGCAGACGGCGCAGGGCTTGGGAGGCGGAGGGGACGTCATGCACTCCCATCGATGCGTCCCGCCACGCCGGGTTGCAACCCCGGCCGACGCCGAGGCTCGCGTACAGGGATGCGTCAGCCCAGCGCCGCCTCCACCTCCACGGCGCGGTGCGCGTACGTGTGCTCGGCCAGCACGCGCCGGAGCGCGGCCTGCCCGATGCGCCGCGCGTCCTCCGGGGTGAGGCGCTTCACGTGCTCGGCGACCTCCTCACCGGAGCGGGCCACCAGCACCTCGCGGCCGGGCTCCAGGAACTGCTCCACGCCGTCGAAGGCGTCGGTGATGAGGCAGGCGCCCGCGCCCGCGGCCTCGAACACACGCGTGGATGGTGAGAAGCCGAAGCGCGCCATGCTGTCGCGGTGCAGGTTGAGCACCGCGCGCGCCGAGCTGTTCAGCGCGTTGTGGTCCTGCGTGTAGACGTGGCCCAACCGCACGACGTTCGAAGGCACGACGCGGTCCTCCCAACCGTTGCCGCCCAGGAGCATGCGTGAGCGGGGCAGCGCCTCCGCGACCTTGAAGAAGCAGGCCGCCACGCGCGCCTCGCGGTCCGGCAACCGGTTGCCCAGGAAGGCCAGCTCGCAGGCGAAGCGCGACTCAGGCGCCACGGGGTGGTGCGTGTCCGGATCCACCGCCAGATGGATGGGCACGCATCGCTTCGCGCCCAGCTCCCGGTACGCGTTCACCACCTGCGCGCCGCCACCGGACGTGAGGATGCGGTCGAAGCGCGGGATGAGCTGACGGAAGAGATGGTGGGCGTCCTTCGCCACGTGCTCCAGCGTGGCGGGCGCGCTCACGTCCCAGAACACCACCTGCGTGCCGGAGCGGCGCAGCTCCAGCACGCGTGAATCCAGATACGCGTCGAGGGCCCCCACGCCGCTGGCCTTCACCACCACGTCCACGCCGAAGGCGTCGTCCAGGCATTCATCCACCGAGCCCAGGTTGTTCGCATAGACGACGACGCGGGCCCAGTCCGGCTCATGGAGGTCACGGTGCTCCTGCCGGCCGGAGGCGTCCGGTTCATAGAAGGTGACCTGGTGCCCGCGCGCGTGCAGGGCGCGCAGCAGGCCCCGGTAGTAGGTGGCCGCGCCATTCCACCAGGTGGACACGAGGCTGGAACCGAAGAAGGCGAAGCGCAGGCCGCCGCTCATGCGAGGACTCTTTCCGAGGACAGCGGGTGGAGGACGTCACCGGACATCCCCAACTCCTGACAGATGACGAGCAGCGCCTCCACCCGGTGCGCGCAGGTGTGCCGCGACAGTACCGTGCGCAGGCCGGCTTCCGCGAAGGCGTGCCGCATCTCCGTGTCCGCGACCAGCGCGGACAGGTGGCGCCGCATCTGTGCGCCGTCCCGGGCGACGAGGTAGTCCTTCCCCGCGGTGAAGAGCCCGTCCGAGTCCTCCCAGGGAGAGGACACCAGCGGGATGCCGCACGCCAGCGCCTCGAAGGGGCGGATGGTGGGGATGCCAGGCAGCAGCGTGGCGTAGGGCCGCCGGGGGATGTGCACGGTGACGCGCGCCTGGGAGAAGGCCAGGGGCACGCGGTGGTTGGGCAGCCAGCCGGCGTACTCGATGCCGGCGTCGAAGAGGGCTCGCAGGGCGGGGACCGGGTAGCGCACGCCATGCACCCGCGCGGTGAGGCCCAGCTCATGCACCGGCTCCACGAGGAACTCCTGCAGCGCCTTCGTGCGCTCGTCGTCACCCCAGTTGCCAATCCAGACCAGGTCCCGCACCTCGCGGTTGCGCGGGTGCGGGTGGAACACGCGCACGTCGGCGGCCTCGTGCCAGGTCCACGCTCGCTGGGCCCAGCCCCGCTCCAGGTAGAGGTCCCGGAGCACGTCTCCGGAGGCGAGCACTCCGTCGTACCGGGACAGGTCGTAGCCGGCCATCACCTCGGGCGCGCTCACGCTCCGATGCCAGGTGTCGTGGAAGAGGAGGCGGAAGCGGCCGCCGTCACGCCGGTGCGCTCCAATGCGGCGCACCAGGTCCGGCGACGTCCAGGCGTGCACCAGCACCAGGTCCGCGCCATCGAGCACCGCCTCCAGGTCCAGCGTGTCGGGTGCGTAGCGCTCCGGACGCACGTGCGGGTAGAGGGCTCGGACCTCGTTGAGCACGGCCACGCCGTGGGGTTCTTCCAGGAGGCACTGGAAGCTCGACGCGTCCTCCGGTTCGAACACGCGCACGGAGTGGCCTCGCGCGGCCAGCTCCGTCACCACCCCGCGCAGGAAGTGGGCGTCACCGTGGTTCCAGTCCGACAGCAGGGAATGACAGAAGAGGATGACACGCATGGATGGACAGGCTCCTCGGGCTCCCCCGCCGCGTGGCCATGGGCCCGGTCGTGAAAACGGTAAACACCCCGCCGTCCGGTTCACCCCTCCCTGATGGCTTGTCTGGGCGCCAGCCCTCGGGGACGCCCTTCCCCTCCCCACAGGGCCCCTTGCCCGTGAAGTACGAAAGGCTTCGTTGACACCTACGAAATCGTTCGTATAACTATGCGTAGGAAGCGGTGAGGAGAGAGGAAGCCATGAGCCGAGGAAAGCTGCCGCGACCCACGGATGCCGAGCTGGCCATCCTGCGGGTGCTGTGGGACGGGGGCGCGCGCACGGTGCGCGAGGTCCACGAGACGCTTCAGGACGGGGGCGGCTACACCACCGTCCTGAAGACGATGCAGATCATGACGGAGAAGGGGCTGGTGACGCGCGACGAGTCCCAGCGCGCGCACGTCTACAGCGCCCGGCTCCCCCGGGAGAGCACCCAGCAGCAGCTGGTCACCGACCTGGTGGACCGCGTGTTCGGCGGGTCCCCGGCGCGGCTCGCCCTGCAGGCCCTGTCCACGAAGAAGACGTCCCCGGAGGAGCTGGCGGAGCTGCGCCAGCTGCTGGATTCGCTCGAGAAGGAGTCGGAGTCATGAACGGTCTCATCCTGGAAGCGGTGGGTTGGGCGCTCGTGCACCTGGTGTGGCAGGGCGCGCTCGTGGCGGTGGCCCTGGCGCTGGCGCTCCGGTGGGTGGGGCGGCGTTCGGCGAACCTGCGCTACGCGCTGGCGTGTGGCGCGCTGGGCATCATGCTGGCGCTGCCGGTGGCCACCGCGTGGCGGCATGCCTCGCGCGCGGCGGAAGCCCGTCCGGTGGCGCGCACCGCGGTGGTCCCGCGGACCGTGGCGCCCCTGCCGGCCCCGGTGTCCCCCGCCCTGACGCGGCTGCCCGCCGCGCGTCCCATGTCCGTGAAGGAGACCATGTCGCTGCCCCGGCTGGACGGGATGTTCCAGCAGGTGGGCGAGCACCTGCCCTGGCTGGTGCTGGCGTGGGGGCTGGGCGTGGCGGCGTCGTCGCTGCGCCTGCTCAGGGGCTGGATGGGGCTGCGCCGGCAGGTGGACGAGGCGGTGCACGCGTCGTGGGAATGGCAGCAGCGGCTGGAGGTGCTGGCGCGGCGGCTGAACCTCACGCGTCCGGTGCGCCTGCTGGTGTCGTCGAAGCTGGACGTGCCGTCCACGCTGGGCTGGCTGAAGCCGGTGGTGCTGGTCCCCACCGCCACGCTCACCGGGCTGGCCGTGCGGGAGCTGGAGCTGGTGCTGGCCCACGAGCTGGCCCACATCCGCCGTCACGACTTCGCGGTGAACATGGTGCAGACGCTGGTGGAGACGCTGCTCTTCTACCACCCGGCCGTGTGGTGGATGTCCCAGGTCATCCGCGTGGAGCGGGAGAACTGCTGTGACGACCTCGCGGTGCGGCAGGGCCCCGGCGCCCTCCCCTACGCCCGAGCGCTCACCGCCCTGGAGGCGCTGCGGCTGCAGGGCATGGACACCAGCGGTCCCGCGATGTCCGCGCTGGGAGGTTCACTGAAGGACCGCGTGCGGCGGCTGGTGGTGGCGCCCGCGTCGCGGTGCTCGTCGCGCTGGGCGGCGGGGGTGTCCATCGTCACGCTGGCCAGCAGCCTGGCGCTGGCGGTGCCGCTGACGGCGCTCGCCGTGCAGCCCGCGAAGGCGCAGGAGGCGAAGGCCCTGGTGGCCCCGTCCGTGAGCGCCAAGCCCCGGACCGATGCCACCGCGTCCACGGGCCTGTCGCGCGCCGCTTCGATGACCAACCCGGTCGCCGCGCCCACGTCGCTCGCCGCCGCGAGGACGGCCCCTGAGCCCACTCAGGTCGCCGCTGCGCCCACGTCGCTCGCCGCCGCCGCAAGGACGGCCCTGGCACCTGCCCAGCTCGCGGTCCCCCAGCCGACGCTGCTCGCGGTCCTCGCGGCGCCCCCTCCTCCGCCCCCGGCGCCCGCGCCGGTCATCGCGCCTGCTCCGAACCCCGCGCCCTCCGCGAAGGAGAAGGCCCGCGCGGCGAGGAAGGAGTCGGACGATGCCGACGAGAAGACCCGCGTGGGCGTGGATCCGCTGAGCGTGGACCAGCTGGTCGCGCTGAAGATCGCGGGCGTCACCCCGGAGGTCGTCGAGCGCATCTCCGCCATGGGCTACGAGCCCACGGTGAACACGCTGGTGGGCTTCCAGCACGCCGGCGTCACGCCGGACTACGTGAAGTCCATGACGGACCGCTTCGGCCGCTCCATCCCCGCCGAGCAGCTGGTGGCCATGAAGCACCTGGGCGTCACGCCGGAGTGGCTGGGTCAGATGGCCGCCCTGGGCTTCGACAAGGAGGACTCCGACGACCTGCTGTCCGCGAAGGCGCTGGGCATCAACGCCGCGTGGCTCAACGAACTGAAGGCCGCGGGCTTCGGGAAGCTGAGCCTGGATGAAGCCGTGCAGCTCCGTGCGCTGGGTGTCGACTCCAGCTACCTGCGCGAGCTGGAAGGCGCGGGCGTGAAGCCCGCCACCGTGGATGAACTGGTGCGCCTGCGCACCGGCGGCGTGGACGCGGACTTCATCCGCCGCATGCAGAAGCTCCGGAAGTAACCCCTCCCTTCCTCTCCCATGCAGCCCCACCGCGCGCGCCATCCCGGGCGCGCGGAAGGGCCGCGCCTTGCCCGAAAAGGAGTCGCCGTCATGACGTCGCGCCTGTCTCCGTGGCTCACCCTGTTCGTGATGCTCCTCGCCCTCCCCGTCCTCGCCGCCGATGCTCAGCGCACCGGCACGTGGGGCGCGTACGTGAAGGAGCAGCAGTTGCAGTTGTCATTGCAGCCCAAGGACCGTCCTGATTCGCACCACGGCTTCTCCGCGCCGCTCACCGACTTCCAGGGGCTGTCCACGGCGGAAGGGAGCAGCGCCCCCTTCAAGCTGGTGCGCGAGGCGGGCACCTTCGACTTCGAGGGCCGCTTCAAGGACGGCCAGGGCGTGGGCACCTGGCGCTTCAGCCCGGATGCCAGCTTCACGAAGAAGCTGGCGGAGCTGGGCATTCCCAAGCCGGACGCGGACGAGCAATTCCTCCTGGCCAGCGTGAACGTCGGCCCGCAGCGCGTCCAGGCGCTCGCGGCCGTGGGCCAGAAGGTGACCACCGTGGAGGAGCTGGTCCAGGTGGGCATCTTCCGCGTCACCCCGGAGTACGTCCGGGCCATGGCCGCCGAGGGCTACCCGAAGCTGACGATCGAGCAGTTGGTGAGCAGCCGCATCCACAACGTCACGCCGGAGCGCATCCAGGGCCTCGCGGCGCTGGGGTTCAAGGGCCTGCCCCTGGACTCACTCCTGTCCATGAGCATCCACGGCGTGACGCCTGACTTCATCCGCGAGATGCGCGGCCTGGGCTTCAAGGACCTGAGCGCGGACGACCTGGTGTCCATGCGCATCCACGGCGTCACCGCCGCGTTCGTGAAGGAGATGCGCGACGCGGGCTACGAGAACGCCACCGCGGAAGACTTCGTCTCCCTGCGCATCCACGGCATCGACTCCGTCTTCGTCCGCTCCATGTCGAAGAAGCGCAAGTAGACAGCACCGGGGGCCTTGACGTTGGGAGCCTCAGGCCTTAACACTGAACCAAATGGTTCAGTCTCAAGCCGCCCTCGACCGTACGTTCGCGGCGCTGTCGGACCCGACGCGCCGGGCCATCCTCCTGCGACTGGGGGGAGGGACCGGCGCGTCCATCGGCAGCCTGTCCGAGCACTTCGAGATGACGCTCACGGGTTTCCAGAAGCACGTGCGCATCCTGGAGGAGGCGGGGCTCGTCACGACGGAGAAGGTCGGGCGGGTGCGCCACTGCAAGCTCGGGCCGAAGCGGCTGGAGGACGTGGCGAAGTGGATGGCCACGTACCGGACCATGCTGGAGCAGCGCCTGGACAACCTCGAGGACTTCCTCGAGCGCACGAAAGGAACGCCATGACGACCCAAGTCGCGAGTTCATCCCCCAAGGCCATCGTCACCCAGACCGCGGAGCGGGAGCTGCGCATCGAGCGCATCTTCAACGCGTCCCGCGAGCGGGTGTGGAAGGCGATGACCGACCCCGCGCTCGTCTCCCAGTGGTGGGGCCGGGGCAACAAGGTGGTCGTTGAGCGCATGGACCTTCAGCGCGGCGGCCACTGGCGCTTCGTCGAACACACTCCCGAAGGCACCCACGGCTTCGAGGGTCGCTACCGCGAGGTGACGCCCATGGAGCGCATCGAGCAGACCTTCGAGTGGGACGGCATGCCGGGCCACGTGACGGTGGAGACGATGACGCTGGAGGACCTGGGCGACGGGCGCACGAAGCTCGTCAACATCTCCCTGTTCCACACCGCGGAGGACCTCCAGGGCATGGTCGGCTCCGGCATGGAGCAGGGCCTCAACGAGAGCTACGCGGCGCTGGACAAGCTGCTCGCGCGGCCCAACTGAGGCAGGGCCCAAAGGGCGCCCAAGGTCCGCCCACGACACCCGCCGAACAAGCAAAACACGATCAAGCCAATTTCACTGAAAGACACTTCGAAGGCTTGAATAACAAGGATATCACGTCGCCTCCCACCCTCGTTGGAGGCGAAAGATGCTCCCATCCCCGCGTTCCCGTTCCCGTGCGCTCGTCCGGACGTGTCTGGTGCTCCCCCTGTGCTCGCTGGCGGCCTGTGACGTCCGTGAGCCCCCTCCAGATACACGCGTCGCCGTCTCACGCGGCGCGGTCACCGGCGAGCTGGCCGCGACGCTCATCGACGACGGCGGCTTCAACTACCCCTGGCAGGTGAACGACGGCGATGACGCGTCGGGTGCGTGGGGCGCGGGCGACAACGCCTTTGTCGGCTACGACCTGGGGACGCTGAAGCAGGTGCGGGAGGTGTGGAGCCTGGGCGACCAGGCCTATCGCTTCCACGTCCAGCTCTTCGACGCGAGCTGGTCCCAGACGGGCTGGTACGACTGCGACGTCGACGGCAGCACCGTCCAGTGGAAGGGCTGCGACATCCCGGACACGAACGCGCGCTTCGTCTACGTGCGCTACCGCACGAACACCAGCGGCTCCTGGGTCCAGGAGGTGAACCTCCTGGGGGGCGCCGCGGGCACGGGTGAGCTGCCCATTCCCACGGGCGCCTTCCGGGGCACCTACTTCAGCGACCCGGACCTGACGACCCGGGCCTTCCAGCGCCAGGACGCCGCCATCCAGTTCTCCTGGGGGACGGGGAGCCCCGGCGCGGGCGTGGGCGTGGACGGCTTCAGCGTGCGCTGGGAGGGCGACTGGAGCTTCGCCAGCGCGGGCACGTACCGGTTCTCCACCACGTCCGACGACGGCAGCCGCGTCTATGTCGACGGGGCGCTCGTCGTGGACCACTGGGGCGACCACGGCGCGTCGACGCGGACCGGCGACGTCACGCTCACCGCCGGCACGCACCGCGTGAAGGTGGAGTACTACGAGGCCACGGGCGAGGCGTCCGCCCAGGTGGGCTGGACGTTGCAGTCCGGGAACACGCCCGGCGTGGGCGGCGTCCCCACCCCGCCCGCCGGCTGGGTGCTGGACCTCCAGGACGACTTCGACTCGCTGGACTGGAACAAGTGGAAGCAATGGCAGACGAACGTGCCGCTCAACCACACGGTCATGGTGATGAACACGCAGAGCCAGTGCGTGACGGTCAACGGTCAACTGGAGATGCGCGCCCGCAAGCGCGCTGACGGCTCGGGCGTCTGGGACGGCTGCTACCTGGACCAGGGCACGTGGTGGGACGCGCAGAACTTCCGTCCGGCGCATCCCGGCTACGCGGACTACCAGGTGTCGTTCAAGGCGGACCTGCCGCCGGGCATGGGCACGGGCATGTACTTCCTGATGTGGCCCGTCGCGGAGAGCTGGGGCGGGACGCCGTGGCCTCCGGAGCTGGACATCGTCGAACTGCCCAACAACGACGGCACGAACGTGATGACCACGTGGCACTGGGACCCGGACAACAAGCAGTCAGAGGTCCGCCCCGCCGTGGACCGCCGCAATGGCAAGCAGTGGGTCTACACCGCGCGCCGCGTGGGCAATGACATCCGGATGTGGATTGGCGACCCGGCGACCAACGCCATCCGGGAGGTCCCGCTGCCAGCCGCGTTCTCCAACAACCCGGACTACAAGCGGATGCTCGTGGGCATGGCGAACTTCGTCGCGTCCACCTGGGCCCTCACCGGCAGCGGGTCCGCGTTCTGGTACGGCGACGCGAACGCCACGGGCGCCACCGCGTGGACCGCGTCCATCGACTACGTGAAGGTCTGGAAGCCGGGCCCGGGCATGAGCGGGCAGTAGGCCTTCTGTCCGGGCGCGGACGGCGCAGGGAGGGCCGTCCGCCCCTTTCACTCCGTCGTACCTTCCACCCGCTTTTCGGTGTATCCCTGGCTCCCCCTCAACGGGCTTCCCCCCTGCCCGGCCCATCAGGAGCGAGCCATGCATCACAGCCGACTCAGCACGTTCGTCATTGACTGCAAGGTCGAGGACTTCGACGCCGCCACCCGGTTCTGGAGCGCGGCGCTGGGGCGGGCGATGAAGCCGGTGGATCCGGACTCGCCCACCTACCGCGAGCTGGAGGCGAAGCCCGAGGAGCCGAGCCTCCTCATCCAGCAGGTGGAGCACGAGAGCCGCATCCACCTGGACATCGAATCGGATGACCTGGACGCGGAGGTGGAGCGGCTGGAGGCCCTGGGCGCCAGGCGCATCGCCTACGTGAAGCGCTGGTGGGTGATGGAGGCCCCCACCGGCCAGCGCTTCTGCATCGTCCGTCCGCAGCGCGGTCCCCTGGAGGGCCGCGCCAACGTGTGGGACGGCGAGGGCCGCTAGAAGCGCGCCCTACCCCGGGCCCAGCGCGGCCTGGAGCAGGTCCAGGAGCCCCGGCCACTCCTCCGCGGACAACCACAGCCCTTCCGGCGCGTGCTCCGCGGTCATCCGCAGGGAGGAGGACTCAAAGAGGCGGGACGCCAGCGCACCCTCCTTCGGCAGCGCCCCCTCCACCCGGAGCACCTGTCCGTCCCAGGCCAGTCCCGGCGGCAACAGCTTGCGCGCCAGGGCCTGGAGCGCGGCCTTCCCCGCCCCCGTGCGCAGCGCGCCCATCAGCAGCGATGACGCGCCGGGGGACTCCTCCAGCTCCACCCGGCCCGGCGTGGCCAGCCACAGCGTGTAGCGGCCCCCGGCCAGCTCCACGCGCTGGGGGGTGGTCTCCACCCGCAGCTTCCAGCCGCGCACGTCCAGCCGCAGGTCGTACACGGACGGAGTGCTGTCCCAGGTGCGCAGGGTGAGCCCCTTCACGCGGCCCAGCACTCCTCGCGACAGCGCCTCCACCCGCGCGTGCGACAGGCGCACCCGCCGGCCGCTCACGTCCACCGCCACCTGGTTGGACAGCCCCGCCGGCAGGGCCTTGGCCCACGTGACCACCCCGTCCAGCATCTCCGTCCACGGCTGCCCCGCCATCGCGCGTCACTCCCTGGGGGCCCGGCCGGGGCACCCGTCGGGTGCACAATGGGGGACGCGGGCCCCCCGTGCAAAGCTCACGCGCGGTGCTACGGTGCGCCCCGTGCCCCAGAGCGAGTCCCTGTCAGCGCGGGTAGAGCGGTTGGAGCTGCCCTTCAACGAATACGGTGTCGACCCCTACGGCATCTCCAAGAAGCACCTGAAGCTGGCGCTGGAGTTCTTCGCCTTCCTCTACCGGAACTACTTCCGGGTGCGTTGCACCGGCGTGCAGCACATCCCGAAGAAGGGCCGCGGCATGCTGGTGGGCAACCACTCCGGCGGCGTCGCGGTGGACGGGATGATGGTGCTCACCTCCACGATGCTGGAGATGGACCCGCCCCGGCTCGCGCAGGGCATGGTGGAGCGCTTCATCCACAAGTTCCCCGTGGCCTCGCTGTGGGCCAGCCGCACCGGCCAGTTCACCGGCCTGCCCGAGCACGCCGTGCGCCTGCTGGAGGACGACCGGCTCCTCATGATTTTTCCGGAGGGCGCCCGCGGCACCGCGAAGCTCTACCCGGACCGCTACTCGCTGGTGGACTTCGGCACGGGGTTCATCCGGCTGGCGCTCCAGACGCGCTCGCCCATCATCCCCTTCGCCTTCCTGGGCGGCGGCGCGGCCATCCCCACGGTCACCAACGCGTATGCGCTGGGCAAGCTCCTGGGCGTCCCGTACGTGCCGCTGACGCCGTACCTGCTGCCGCTGCCCCTGCCGGTGGGCCTGGAAATCCATTACGGCGAGCCGCTCGTCTTCGAAGGCACGGGCGACGAGGAGGACCACGTCATCCAGGGCTACGTGGACCAGGTGAGGGCGAGCATCCAGCGGCTCATCGAAGACAACCGCGCCGAGCGCAACCTGCGCCGGGCCCGGAGGCTGTTGCCATGAGGGTGTTGATCGCGGGCATCTCCGGCGGCATCGCGCGCAGGCTGGCGCTGAAGCTGCGCGACAGCGGCCATGAAGTCGCGGGCATCGACATCCGCCCGTGGCGGGACGCGCCCAAGGGCATCGACGTCCACCCGGTGGACATCCGCAAGCGCGCCGCCGAGGACGTCTTCCGCCGCTGGAAGCCGGAGGCCGTGATTCACATGGCCACGGTGACGGCGTTCACCGTGCAGGGGCACGAGCGCGGCCGCATCAACCTGGACGGCACCAAGGCGCTGTTCGACCACTGCGCGGCGCACGGCGTGAAGCAGGTGCTCTTCGTGGGACGGCACACGTTCTACGGCGCGGCGCCGGACTCGCCGCTGTACCACTCCGAGGACGAGCCCCCGCGCGCGCTGGAGGCCATCCCGGAGCTGGCGGACCTGGTGGCCGCGGACCTGTACGCGGCCACTGCGCTCTGGCGCCTGCCGGACGTCACCACCGCGGTGCTGCGGCTCGTGTACACGCTGGGCACGCCGGGCACGGGCACGCTCGCGAACCTGCTGCGCGGCAAGCGCGTGCCCATGGTGCTGGGCTACGACCCGCTCTTCCACGTGCTCCAGGAGGAGGACGTGGTGACGGCGCTGCAGCTGGCGCTGGAGAAGCAGGTGCGCGGCATCTTCAACGTCGCGGGGCCCGCGCCGGTGCCGCTGTCGGTCATCATCCGGGGCACGGGCCGCACGCCGGTGCCGCTGCCGTCGCCGGTGCTGTCGCTGCTGCTGGGCCGGGCGGGCTTCCCCCGGCTGTCCGTGGGGGCCACGGACCACCTGCGCTACCCCATCGTGGTGGACAACAAGCGCTTCCTGGAGGCCACGGGCTTCCAGGCCACCTACGACGAGGGCCGCATCCTGCGCGCCTACGCGGACGCGCTGCCGGTGGACCGGGCGGGCCATGGTGGCTGAGAGCGTGGGCGCGGCCCCCGTGGCCACGCCGGGCCTCCTGCGCAGGGTGGAGGCGGTGGTGTTCTTCACCGTGTTCCTGGACCTGGTGGGCTTCGGCATCGTCATCCCGATGCTGCCCTTCTACGTGCAGTCCATGGGCGGCTCGGCGCGCACGGTGGGCATCCTCCTGGGGTGCTTCAGCTTCACGCAGCTGCTCGCCACGCCGCTGCTCGGGCGCTATTCGGACCGGCACGGACGGCGGTCCGTCATCCTCCTGAGCCTGCTGGCGAACGCGGTGGCGATGGCGCTGTTCGCGCTGGCCAGCCACCAACTGATGCTGCCGCTGCTGTTCGCGTCTCGCATCCTGGCGGGGGCGACGTCCGGCAACATCGCCGCGTGTCAGGCGGCGCTCGCGGACGTGACGACGAAGGAGACGCGCGCCCGGGCCATGGGCCGCATCGGCGCGGGCATTGGCCTGGGCATGGTGCTGGGGCCCACGTTGGGCGGCCTGTTCTCCGGCCTGGGCGCGTGGGTGCCGCCGCTGCTCGCCGGAGGCCTGGCGCTGGTGGGCTTCGTGGCCGCGTTCTTCGCGATGCCGGAGACGCACCCGGTGGAGAAGCGCGTGGCGGCGAAATCCCAGACGCGCTGGTCCGCGTTGCAGGACTCGCCGCAGCGCAAGGCATTGGGATTGGTGCTGGGGTTGTTCTTCGCGGTGTTCCTGTCCATGACCACGCTCCAGGTGGCGTTCGCGCTGCTGGTACAGGCGCGGCTGGGCTGGGGCTCCAAGGAGGTGGGCTACACCTTCGCGGTCGTGGGTGGCCTGGGCATGGTCATCCAGGGCGGGCTGATTGGTCCTCTGTCGCGCGCGGCGGGTGAGTTCCGGCTGATGATCTGCGGAGCGCTCCTGCTCGCGGGCGGCATGGCGGGGCTCGCGGCGTCGTGGCAGGCGATTCCGATGATGGTCTCCGTGGTGCTGGTGGGCGTGGGCATGGGCTTTTTGCAGCCGTTGATTTCCAGCCAGGCCTCGCAGGTGGCCCCGCCGTCGCAGCAGGGCGCCGTGCTGGGTCTGGCGCAGTCGTGCGGTGGGCTGGCCCGCACGGTAGGGCCGGTGGCGAGCGGCTGGATGTATGCGTCATGGAGCACCCAGGCCCCCTTCCTGACGGGCATGCTTTCAGCGCTCGCGGCGGCCGGATTGGGACTGCTTCTCCATCGGGAAACCGGCGACGACGCAGGGCGCTAAAGCCTTTCAGACCCACCCGGGTCCCTTCCTTCCCGGAATGCCATACCTCCTTTGGGGGGCTTGTCTTCACCCGACCCGTGGGAGCAGTCTTTTGCTCACGAGGGGCGGTGAAGCCATCACTCCCGGGGGGTAGTGCTTGCCATTGGCGGGTGAAGTCGCGCTGCTGGATGCATTGGACCGCCAGGCCCGGCGCCGGGAGGAAGGCATCGCGACCCTGAGCGTGTTGGAGGGACCGGAGGCTCTGGGGGAGACCCTCTGGAACCAATGGGCCGCGAGGCACGGGCTGACGGTGGTGGAGGTGTCTGGGGAGGACCCGCAGGAGGCGGCGCTGGGCTGGGCCCGGGCGCTGGCGGCGACCCGGGACCTGGGGGCGGACGCGGAGGCGCTGGCGGCGTTCAGCCTGACGGCGGCGAATCCCAGACACACGCCGGTGTTCAGGGGAAAGACAGCGCATGAGCGGCGGGTGTTGCTGGACGCGCTGCCGCCGCCCGCGATGTTGGCGGACGCCACGTGGGCGCTGTGCCGGGAGTTGGTGATTGGGCGGGAGGCGGTGGAGCCGGGAGCGCTCCCGAATGCCGTGCGCACGGCGTTCGCGAAGAACCTGGGCGCGGGGCTGCGGGCGCTGCACGCGCTGCTGCCGCCCGGGAAGGCCCCGGTGGTGCGAATGGCGGTGGGGGAGGCGCCATCGTACCGGGGGCTCCAGGTGGCGGGGGTGTTGAGCAACGCGGTGCCGGCGCTCCCGGTGGCGTGCGTGGTGTCCAGCGAGGCGCTGGGGGCGTTCCTGGCGGGCGGGGAGACGCGGCTGAAGGCGCTGGTGCGCGAGGGCGTGGTGGAGGTGCCGACGGAGCCATCCGAGGCCGCGAGCGCGGTGGCGACGCTCCGGAAGCTGGAGCGCGCGGGTGCGCCCGAGAAGCAGCGGGTGAGCGCCGCCGAGGTGGCGTTGGCGGTGCTGACGGGCGCGGGCGAGGCGGGCGCGGACCGGGCGCGGAGCAAGGCGGAGGCGTACCTGCGCGACCGGCTGGAGGAGCACCCACGCACGGCGGGCCTCTTCGAGCTCAACGCCCGGCTGCGCCCCGAGGACAAGCGCAGCTGGGAGGTGGACCTGCTGTGCCGCCCGCTGCGCATCGCGGTGGAGATCGACGGCTACCACCACTTCCAGGATCCGGAGCGGTTCCGCCGCGACCGGCGCAAGGACCTGGACCTGCAGCGCGAGGGCTACTGGGTGTACCGGCTGCTCGCGACGGACGTGCTGTCCCAGCTGGAGCACATCCTCCACACCCTCGACACGTTGATTGAAGCCCGCGGGCGCGAGCCTGGCGGGCGGGAGCCACGACATGGACACCGACACTCCTGACACCCGGCTTCAGGGCCTGGCCCTGGCCTGGCTGGCGACGCGCTCCGAGAAGAAGGCCGGCACGCGCAACGAGCTGGCGAAGACGCTGCACGCGTTCGTGGAGCACCGCTGGAGCCGAGGCGAATGGAACGGCCGGTTCGACGCGCTGCTGACGGAGCTGCTGGAGGACAAGCAGGTGGAGGCCCGGGGCCGTTCGGGGCTGGCGTTGACGGGGGCGGGCCGTCAGCAGGCGTTGAAGTTCCTGCGGGTGGATTCCCCCAAGGGGCTCACGTGGAAGCGCGTGAAGCAGCAGCACCTGCTGGCGAAGGGGCTAGGCCTGCCGGCCTCCAAGCCCGCGCTGGGGCGCTTATCGGACGCGGACGGCGTGCGGGCCCTGGTGCTCAAGCGGGCGCACAAGGTGGAGGGGCCGGAGACGCCGACGCTGGCGCAGGTGCGCGACCGGCTGCTGTGGCGGCAGCTGGGCGTGGAGACGGACGAGGCGTTCTCGCTGCGCGCGGTGCAGGCGCACCTGTTGGGCCAGCTGCTGGGCCAGGAGGTCCGCGACCCGAAGCGCGGCGTGGAGCAGCTGGCCGCCCGCGCGGTGGGAGCGCCGCGGGTGGACGCGGAGGTGGTGCGGATGGCGGCGCTGCGGGAGTGGGTGCTGGCGGAGGCGGAGAAGGTTTCCGCGCCCAGGCCGAAGCTCGTGGAGGCGGCCGTGAAGCTCGCACCCAAGGTGCCGCCCACGGAGACGGTGTCTTTCGCCCGGCGGGTGCTGGACGCGGCGAAGGCCGTGCCCCCCACGGGCCGCTTCGGTGACAACAAGGTCTTCATCTCCCACGTGTGGAAGGCGTTGCAGCCGGAGTGGGCGGACCGCCCGGCGTTCAACGAGGCGCTGCTCGCGGCCAACCGCGCGCAGCACCTGTCCCTGGGACGCGCGGACCTGCTGGCGGCCATGAACCCCCAGGACATCACCGAGTCCGAAGTGCGTGCCGTCGGCGCCAGCTTCCACTTCGTCATCCTCTAAGCGGAACCCGTTCTCAGGAGCCTCCCCATGTCCAAAGACGCCCGGCTGAAAGCGTTCCTGTCCGATGGCCCCGAGATCTTCAACAGCGTCCAGCAGGGCCAGACGCTGTGGAAGCGGGACCCATTCGACGTGCCCTCCATCAATGCCCCCGCGCGTGTGGCATTCGAGCGGCTCGTGAAGCGCGCCACCGCGCAGACGCCGCCGGAGGACGGGAGGATCCTCCTCTTGAAGGGGGACTCCGGCAGCGGCAAGACGCACCTGGTGCGCGCCTTCCGCAACAGCGTGCACGAGAGCGGCAGGGGCTACGTCGGGTATCTGCCCATGACCGTCGATGTGACGCACTACGACCGGTACATCCTGTCGGAAGTCATCGACTCGCTGGAGAAGCCGTACGACCACGGCCACGTCGAGGACACGGGGTTGATGCTGTTGTCCGAGGCCGTGCTCAAGCGCTGCACGAACATCTTCGCGGCCCACATCCCGGACGAGGACGTGCTGGACGACGAGGAGCTGCACGGCAACATCCGCGCGGTCGCGGACGACCTGCACGCGGACCCTGCGTTCCGGAACATCGACGTCAACCTGCTGCGCGCCCTGCTCTGCCTCCAGCGCCGCGAGGCCCGCTTCCACCACCGCATCGTCCAGTGGCTGCGCTGCGAGGAGATGTCACCGGAGGACCGGGCCATCATCGGCAACCTGGTGCCTCGCAACACCGAGGAGTCCCCCAGCCGGATGCTCATCCAGTTGGGTCAGCTGATGGGCATCTTCGGCAAGGCGATGGTCCTCTGCGTCGACCAGGTGGAGGACATGCTCGACTTCGAGCAGAGGCCCCAGATGGAGCCCTCGTTCCGCCGCGCGATGAGCACGCTGGTGGCGATGGCGGCGCAGGTGCCCTCGGCCATCGTGGTGGTCTGCTGTCTCTCCGACTTCTGGGTCGCGACGCGTTCGCATCTCAACCGCGCGATGCTCGACCGCATCGAGCGCAACCCCGAGCCCGTGGACCTGGAGCTCAACGTCACCGCGCAGACGGGGCGCGACATCGCGGCCCGCCGGTTGAAGTCCCTGTACGAACAGCAGGGCATCGCGTTCAACCCGGCCCAGCCCACCTACCCCCTTCCGGCCCAGGGCTTCGAGCAGCTGAGCGGACAGCGGACGCGCGACATCCTGAACGCCTGCCACCGCTACCGGGAACAGGCCATCCAGGACGGCAAGCTGCCGGCGGCGTTCCCCCTGCCGGAGAAGCGTCAGCCTCCCCAGACGAAAGTCACCGCCGTCCCGCAGACGCCTCCGACGCCAGACCTGGATCAGGCCTGGACGGACTTCAAAGCGAAGTTCAAGGAGCGCGTGCCAGAAGAGGATGCGGATATCGCGGCGCTGCTCGACTGGGGCATCCAGGTGAGCTCGGAGGAATTGGGAGGCGCCACCCGCTTCCTGGTGGAACCCTGCGGGGAGGACGCGCTCGACGTCACGATCCAGCCAGGAAGCACCCATCTGTACGTCGCGATCTGCAACACCACCTCGCGAGGTGGACACCTGGCGAGGCAGATGGAGAGCGCCATCAGGGCCGCGAAGAAGAGCCTGCCTGTGCTGGTGCGCTCCACGGAGTTCCCTGGGAGCCTGGGCAGGCTGGTGGCGGAGCAGACCGCGGTGCTCCACCGCAAGGGAGGGAGACGGGCGGTGGTGGGGCCCAGCGACCTGCGGGAGTTGCTCGCGTTGAAGGCGTTCCGCAAGCAGCACGACGAAACCGCGTTCCTCGGATGGAGCCGCGTGGCCCGTCCGGTGACACGGCTCCAGGGAATCACGGACCTGCTGGCCCTGGAGAAGTACGTGCCTTCGGCCACGGCTGCCGTTGCGTCCCCCGCGCCCGTGGCAGTCAAGCCCGGCGCCGTGAGTGAATCCGTTGTGTCCGACGGCGAGTCCGAGTGGGAGGTGACGCCGGCCAGCCAGATTCTCCCGGTCAAGCCGGACAAGTCCCCCGCTCCCGTCGGCAAGTCGAAGAACGAAGAAGGCCCCAAGGGCCAGATGCGCGTGGGCGTCTCCGAAGGCGTCTTCGCCAACACCGTCTTCGTCCAGGCGGATGAGCTGAACAAGCACAGCGCCTTCCTCGGCGGTCCTGGCAGCGGCAAGACGACGCTCGCCTTGAACCTCATCGAGCAGCTGGTGATCCAGGGCGTCCCCGCCATCCTCGTGGACCGCAAGGGCGACCTCGCCGCGTATGCGCGCGACGAGTCGTGGGACGAGGAGCTGGACGACCCGATGATGGTCGAGCGCCGCAAGCAACTGCGAGAGCGCGTGGAGGTGGCGCTCTACACGCCGGGCCGTTCGGACGGACGCCCGCTGTCGATCCCGGTGGTGCCCCGGGGGCTCGACAAGCTCTCTCCCGAGGAGCGCGATCAAATCCTCCAGCAGGCGGCGGACGCCCTCTCCTCCATGCTGGAGTACAAGAGCGGCCAGAAGGACAAGGCCGCGAAGGCCCTGCTGGCCCTGGCGCTGCGCCTGTTGGTGCAGCGTCCGTCCGGCAAGGAGATCACCCTGGACCTCATCCAGCGCTTCGTCGCCGCGCAGGACATGACACTCGTCCAGGAGGCGCACGGGCTGGATGACAGGGTCTTCGTCAAGCTTGCCCAGGACCTGGCGACGCTGCGACTCAACGCGCAGGCGCTGCTCTCCAACACCGGGGAGAAGCTCGACATGAACGAGCTGCTGGGCCTGGGGGCCGCGAAGGTGCCGGGCAAGACACGGCTCACCATCATCAGCACCAAGTTCCTGGGCGGCCTGCACAGCTCGCTGTTCTGGGTGTCTCAGCTGCTGGTGGAGGCCAATCGCTGGGCCAGCCAGCACCCGTCGCCCAGGCTCCAGGCGGTCCTCCTCTTCGACGAGGCAGACATCTACCTGCCCGCGGTCGGCATCCCCGCCACGAAGCAGCCCATGGAGAACCTGCTCCGGCGAGCGCGTTCGGCCGGCGTCGGCGTGATGCTCGCGACGCAGAGCCCGGGCGACCTGGACTACAAGTGCCGCGACAACGTGCGCGCCTGGTTCGCGGGCCGCGTGAAGGAAGAGACCGCGCTCCGCAAGCTCAAGCCGATGTTCGCGGAGGCGCGCGTGGACGCATCGGTTCGCCTCCCGGCGCAGAAGACAGGTCAATTCCATGTCCTGCGTGAGGGGCAGGTCGAACAGCTCAAGGCGGACCGGAACATCATCAAGACAGAGCAACTGTCCGAGGAGGAGATCCTCCAGCTCGCGCACCGCTCCGGGGAGCAGGGCATCCGCAACGCGGGGTGAGTCCACTCGGGTCGTGCACCCAACACAACCCAGGCATTTGAGAGCCTTTGCGCCCACCCATGGAATTTCGCGCAAGGCCAACGTGGCACCATGGCCAGGCAACTCCCCCTCTCTCCTGGAGACACCATGCGCCGTTCATTGATGCTGGGCCTTGCCGTCATCGGAGTTCAGTTCGGCTGTGGAATGGAAGAAGCCGAGCAGCGCGCGACCTCCGAGCTGGCGGCGCGCGAGGACGCGCTCTACCGCTGCACGACCGACTCCTTGACCATCTATTACAGCGACGCCACGTACACGACGGAGGTCGGCTCGGATCGGTGCTTCTGCGGCAGGACTCCCCTGCGCACGGGCCAGATGACCGGGTACGCGCTCATCGGATTCAGTGAGGACTGCCCCGGGCTCGCGCCGGCGGCCCCGTAACTCCAGACACGCGAGCCCGCGGGCAGGGGGGCGCTCCCCTTCCATTGTCCGGGCTGGCCCACGAGCGGGGAGCCGTCCTCGCGCGGCTTCGCGCGGCCGTGACTCCCATACTTCCTTCTGGTGTCTTTCATGAGGGGGAGTGGAGGAATGGCCGTGAGACAGGGCCAGGAACGGACCCCGCCCGGGCGCCCCGCGTCCGAGGCTCCCTCATCCATCCAGGCCCTCGACGCCCTGGAGCGCATCTCGGACGCGGTCTTCGCGCTCGACCGCTCCTGGCGCTTCACCTACCTCAACACGAGCAGCGAGTGGCTGCTTCGACGCCCGCGTGCGGAGCTCCTCGGGCGCAACGTGTGGGAGGCGTTCCCCGAGGCGCGCGGCTCCATGTTCGAGCAGGAGTACCAGAGGGCGCTCGCCGAGCAGGTCCATGTCGCGTTCGAGTCCTACTACGAACCCCTCGATGCCTGGCTGGACGTGCGGGCGTACCCTTCCTCGGGAGGCCTCACCGTCAGCTTCCGGGACGTCAGTCCCCGCAAACGCGCCGAACATGCGAGGCATGAGTCGGAGAAGTTCCTGCGCTCCACGCTCGACTCGCTGTCCACGCACATCGCCATCCTGGATGGCCGGGGCGCCATCATCGCCGTCAACGCCGCATGGAAGCGCTTCGCGCGCGAAAACGGCTGCGCGGACGATGACGGCCGCTGCGGCGTGGGCGCGAACTACCTGAAGGTGACGGAAGCCGCGCACGGCGCGAACGCCAAGGAAGCGGCCGCCGTGGCGCAAGGCATCCGCGACATCCTCGCCGGTCGCAGCGAGTCGTTCCTCCTGGACTACCCGTGCCACGAGCCCGGAGGAGGCAAGCGGCGCTGGTTCCTGCTGCGCGCCACGCGCTTCGTCGGGTCGGGACCGCTGCGCGTGGTGATGGCCCACGAGGACATCACCGCCCGCTACGAAGCCGACGAGGCGCGCAACCGGCTGGTTCGGGAAGAGGCCGCCCGCGAGGAGGCGGAGGCCGGGCGCGAACGGCTGAACGCGGTGCTCGAGCGCATCACCGACGGCTTCGCCGCGTTCGACCGGGACGGACGCTTCACCTATGTGAACCGGCCCGCGGAAGCGCACTTCGGCCTCAAGCGCGAGGTGCTGCTGGGACGGCGGCTGGAGGAGGTCTTCTCCGGCAACCATGGCTCGGCCATGGCCGCCCTGGTGCGCCGGGCGACGGCGGCGCAGCTCCCCGTGGAGGAGGAGCAACCCTCGCTCGTGGACAGCCGCTGGCTGCGCGTCGTGGCGTACCCGTCCCCGGAGGGACTCTCCGTCTACTTCCGCGACATCACCGAGAAACGGCGCGTCGAATTGTGGGGCCGCTTCCTCTCCGACATGGGCGCCGCCAGCACGCGCTCCCTGGACTGCGGGGAGGTGGTCCGCACCGTGGTGACGCTCGCGGTGCCCACGCTCGCGGACGGCTGCGCCATCGCCACGCAGGGCGGCTGCCTCGAGGAGGGGGCCTCCTCCGAGGTCGCCGCCGGGACGCGCGAACTGGCGGACGCGCTGCGAGCGGCGTGTGCCCCCGGGGCCGAGACCGCCTTGGGGCGGACCGTGGCGCAGGCGCTGCGCACGGGGTCGGGGGTGCTCCTGCCGGGCCCCTCCGCGGACAGCCCCGGAGTGGAGTCCGCGGTGGCCGTGTCGCTGGCCCTCCAGGACCACTCCCTGGGGGTGCTGCTGCTGGTGTCCTCGCACACGGGCCTGCGTTACGGCAAGGAGAGCCTCCCCCTCGTGGAGGAGCTGGCGCGGCGGACCGCGCTGGCGCTGGAGAACGCGCGGCTGTACCGCACCGCGAAGCAGGCCGTCGCCGCGCGCGACGAGACGCTGGGCATCGTCTCCCATGACCTGCGCGCGCCGCTGAACACCATCACCCTCTTGTCCCGCTCCGCGGAGCGCAGCCTGGTGCGGACGCACGAAGAGGCGAATGCCACGGAGGCCCTGCGCAAGGTCCGCCTCGTGGTGGGCAACATGGAGGGGCTCATCGACGACCTGCTGGAGGTGGCGCGGGTGGAGTCGGGGCACACGACGCTGGACGTGGAGCCGCTGGACGTGCCCCGGCTGCTCCACCAGGTGCAGGCCTTGAACGAGCTGTTGGTGGCGGACAAGGCGCTGCGGCTCGAAGTGGAGTCCGAGCCGGATCTCCCGCGGGTGCGCGCGGACCGGGCGCGCCTGGTGCGCGTCTTCCAGAACCTGGTGGGCAACGCCATCCGCTTCACCCCGGCCGGGGGCCACATCCTCCTGAAGGCCGAGCGCCGGGAGGACCAGGTGTGCTTCCGCGTGGAGGACTCGGGGCCGGGCATCGACACGCAATCCCTGCCCCACGTGTTCGACCGCTTCTGGCAGGCCATCCACACGCGCAAGGCGGGCGCCGGCTTGGGGCTCGCCATCGTCAAGGGGCTGGTGGAGGCCCACGGCGGCCGCGTCTGGGTGGAGAGCCAGCCAGGCCGCGGCACCGCGTTCTTCTTCACGCTGCCCGGCATCCCGGCGGCCTCCGCGAGCCCTCCGCTCGGCGGCGCAGCCAGCCCGTGACGCCACTCGCCGGGCGCTCGCGCGGGTCTAGTATGAGGCCATGCACCCGCAGACCGTCTCCGTCGATGGTGTCGTCCAGCGCTGGGAGGACCTGCGCCTGCACGACTTCTCCCAGGGCTTCTTCTTCGGCGCGGGCTTCTTCACCACCTTCCGCATCGACGCCGGGCAGCCGAGGTTCCTCGCGCGGCACCTGTCCCGCCTGCGTGGAAGCCTGGACGCGTTCTCCACGGCGGTGCGCGCTCCGGCTCCCGCGCTCCTCCGCGAGGACGCCGTACGGGAAGCCCTGCGCCGCTGTCTCACCGCGGATGCGGCGATGGGGCCCCGCTTCACCGGCGTGGGCAAGCTCGCGGTCAGCGACGGACACGTGCTGTGCACCTTCCGTCCCTTCCCCGCGGAGCTCGAAGCCCTGCACCGGCAGGGCCGCGAACTGGAGGGCGTGGAGGCCGGGGCCTACCGGCGCGCGGAGCGTACGGTGAACCACAAGGGCCTGGCCTACTTCCGCCAGCACGCGCTCATGCCATGGATGCCCGTGCTCACCAACGAGGCGGCGGAGGTCTGCGAGCTGCCCACCGCCAACCTCTTCGTGCAGTTGGACGGCGCGCTCGTCACCCCGCCGCTGTCCGCGCCGTGCCTGCCGGGCATCGCGCGCGCGGTGCTGCTGGCCATGGCGTCCGTGGACGGCCTGCCGGTGGTGGAGCGCGTGCTGCCGCTCGCGGACCTGTCCCGGGCGCAGGCGTGTTTCTACAGCAACGCGGTGGCGCTGGCCGTGGGTGTCCCGAGGCTGCTGGGCCGGGAACTCCCTGACAGCCTGAGGCTCGCGGAGCGGGCCCGCGCCGCGCTCGAGGCCCGGGCCATTCGCGAGGGCTGAGCGGCCAGCCGGGCAGGCGCTGGACATGGCAAACGCCCCGTCCGCCCCCATCTTGGGAGGACATCGGAGGACTTCCTCCAACGACAGGGGGCTCGACATGGAGACGAAGAAACCAGACGAGAAGCAGGTCCAGCGACAGGGCATGAGCGAGGACGAGAACCTGCGGCACAAGGGCGGTGGGCGCGAGTCCGAAGCGGACCGGCACGCGGGCCCGAAGCCCGAGGGCAACGGCGGCACGGGGCAGCCCGCGGCGTTCCCGGAGCACAACTGACACCGGGCGCGTCACCGCGTTTCACGCGACGGCTCGAAGGTGCTTTCGCGGGAGCCGGGAGCCATTAACCTGGGGCGCATGAGCGCACCCTACGTCTCCCGCGTCCCCTTCGAGTCCGTCCACCCGAAGACCCTGGCCGTGTACTGCTCGGACGGGCGCTTCACCGAGGCCGTGGAGGACCTGGCCCGCCACCTGGGCCACCCTCGCATCGACACGCTCACCCTCCCTGGCGGCCCCGCGCTCCTCAACCGCTGGGCGTCGGACTACCTGGAGAGCGAGGGCTTCACGAAGGCCGCCCGCTTCCTCATCGAAGGCCATCACATCGAGGACGTGCTGCTGCTGGCGCACGAGGGGTGCGGCTACTACCACGCGAAGCACAGCGCGCTGGGGCCGGACATCGCCGTGGAGCAGCAGCTGAAGGACCTGCACTTCGGCGCGAAGGAGCTCCAGACGGCGTACCCGCACCTGCGCATCCACCTCTATTACGTGCGCCCCCACGGGGAGACGATCGAGTTCGAGCCCATCTCCCGCGAGGGTTGATCAGCGCTGGACGAGCTCTACGCCCGCGAGCGCGAGGGCTCGTGCGAACCCGGCGGGGGCGGCGGCGTCCGTCACCAGCCGGTCGATGAGGGACAGGGGCCCGACGACATAGGGAGCCGTCGTGCCCAGCTTCTCCCCCGCCGCGACGGCGATGACCTCCGTGGCCGCGGCCACCATGGCGCGCTTCACCTCCGCGTCCTCGTGGTTGAACACGCCCAAGCCCAGCTCCGGGTGCACGCTCGCGGTCCCGAGCACGCAGAGGTCCGCGCGGAACTTGCGATATCCCTCCACGGTCTCGGCCCCGGCCAGGGAGAGGGAATCCTTCAGCAGCCGTCCTCCAATCAGGATGACCTCCACCAGCGGGTGCTCGGCGAGCACGGAGGCGACGGGCAGGCTGTGCGTGACGACCGTCAGCTTCAGGTCCGGCGGCAGCTGTGACGCGACCGCCGTGGCCGTCGTCCCCGCATCCAGGAAGATGAGCTGCCCGGGGCGGAGCAGTCCTGCCACGGTGGCGGCGATGGCGCTCTTGGCCGCCACGGACTCGCCCCGCCTTCCCGCGTAGGTGGGCGCGGCGGGCGTGCGAGGGACCGCGCCTCCATAGACGCGACGGAGCAACCCCTCCTCGGCCAACTCCCGGAGGTCACGGCGGATGGTGTCCTCGGAGACGTTGAACTCCTCGGCGAGCGCGGAGGCGGCGACACGTTGCTCCCGGGCCAGGAGCTCGAGGATCCGCTTGTGCCGCTCATGGGTGACCATGCGTCCCGCCTCCATGCCTGATTCGGAGCCAGGGGTACCGACCCGACCCGTTCCGTTGCAAATACGCGCCTGATTCGGCAGATACATGCCGAATCGTGCAGATTTCACACACTGAAGACAATGACCCAGGGCGGCGCCCCATGAAGCAGCAAGACGTAGGCAGGGCGCTGCTGGCGCTGTCCCTGGGGGGCTTCGGCATCGGGACGACCGAGTTCGCCACCATGGGCATCCTCCCGCGGATCGCGAGCGGGCTGGAGACGACGATTCCCCAGAGCGGTCACGTCATCGCCGCCTATGCGCTGGGCGTCGTCGTGGGAGCGCCGCTGGTCGCCATCGTGACGGCGAGGATGTCTCGCCGGGCGCTGCTGCTGTTGTTGATGGTGGCGTTCACCCTGGGCAACACGGCGTCGGCGCTGGCGCCCACGCTCGAGACGCTCATCGCGGCCCGGTTCATGGCGGGCCTGCCACACGGTGCCTACTTCGGGGTGGCCTCCGTCGTGGGAGCCGAGCTGTTGGGAGCCGGGCGCAAGGGGCGCGCCGTGGCGCTGATCATGGCCGGGCTTACCGTCGCCAACATCATCGGCGTCCCGGCGGCGACGTTCCTGGGGCAGCAGCTGGGCTGGCGGAGCACGTACCTGCTGGTCGGTGCCATTGGACTGGTGACGCTCGCGGCCCTCTGGCTGTGGGTGCCGCACATGGCGTCACTGGGAGGAAGCAGCATCCGTCAGGAGCTGTCCGCGCTGCGGCAGCCGCAGGTGTGGTGGACGTCGTTGGTGGGTGCGGTGGGCTTCGGAGGTCTGTTCGCGGTCTACAGCTACATCGCGCCGACGCTGACGCTCGTGTCGGGGCTGCCCGAATCAGGGCTGCCGTGGGTGCTCGCCCTCTTCGGAGTGGGCATGACGGTGGGGGCCATGCTGGGAGGCCGTCTGACGGATCATTCGGTATCGCTCGCGATGTGGGTCGGATTCGGCGCGACGACGCTGGTGATGGGACTGTTCGCGCTCATGGCCACGTCACCCTGGGCGGCGGTCCCGCTCGTGTTCCTCATCGGCATCGCGGCGCAGTTCCTCGCGCCCGCGGTGCAGGTGCGGCTCATGGAGGCCTCGCCCGGCGCGCCCTCCCTGGCCGCGTCGATGTCGCACTCCGCCCTGAACATCGCCAACGCGGCGGGAGCGTGGCTGGGCGGCCTGGTCATCGCTGCCGGGTATGGTTACCTCGCGCCGGCCTGGGCCGCCGTCGCGCTCACCCTGGTCGGAGCAGCGCTCTTCGCGGTCGCGAACCGTGGCGCCAGCCGTCCCGCGCCGGCACACGCCGAGCACGCGTAGCCACGCGAGAGATGATCAACGGTCGTCGCTCGCCCACTCCGCGCGGATGTTGGCGACCATCGTCAAGGCATCCGCATCCGAGAGCGACCGGGCCAGGGATTCGGCGCTTGCCAGAGACGAACGTGCGCTGTCCGCCTGGCCTGACCGCCAGAGGACGCTCGCCCATGCGATCAGGAGGAGTGGCTCAGGATCCGCCGTGGCAATGGCTTCTTCGTAGTAGCGCGCTGCTTGCGAAAGTCTCCCGGCGACCTCGCAGTGGAGGCCCGCTGTTCTCGCCAGAAGGGAGGTATCGGCGGGCCTTTCCTTGTCTGACCGGGTGAGAGCGAGAGCCGCTTCGAGGCAGTCGATGGCCTCGGCCGTCCTCCCTGCTTGGGCGAGCTCGGATGCGGCCCGAAGGGGACTCTTGTCATTCACCATGACGTGCACCCCAAGCGTCCTGGAGCCCCCTCCGGAGCGCGTCCAGCAACGACGGCGGGTCACCCACTCGGAAGGCCTGGAGCCCTGCGTCGAAGTCGGCGCGGGCACCCGAGACATCACCACGCTGAAGCCGGAGCATGCCTCGATCGTACAGCAACTCCGGGTCCACCGCTTCGCCCTGCTGGGACGCGAGCGCTTCCGTGAGGTCCGCTTCCGCGGCCTCTGTCCGCCCCGCGCGGGTGCGGCTCCGGGCCCGCTGCTGGAGCAGCCACGGGTTGCCCCGGTCCTCCGCCAGGGCCGCCGTCCAGTCCGCCTCCGCCTCCGTCAGCCGCCCCAGCACTTCGAGCGACTCCGCGCGCTTCATGTGCAGCACCAGCGCCTTGCGGAACCCCGCGGACTCCACCTGCGTGAAGCCCTCCACCGCCTCCGCGTGCCTGCCCAGCCGGGCGAGCGTGAGCGCCCGGTGGTAGCGCGTGGCCACGTGGCCCGGCGCCAGCTCCAGCACGCGGTCGAACCAGGGCAGCGCCTCCGCGGGCTGGCCGCCCCATACGCCCAGCGTCAGCCCCACCTCCACCAGCACCCGCACCTGCGTCGGATGCGCCTCCGCCAGCGTCCGTGCCAGCGCGAGCGCCGACGTGTAGCGGCCTCCCCGGCGCAGGCGGTCCACTTCACGCAAGGGCTCGGAGAGCTCCGGGGGCCACGCCTGTCGTCCGTTGCGTTCCATGGGGTGGGGGCGGTCGTCCGGCATTTCGCAGGCACGTCCCGGGGTGTCAAGGCGCCGACTTGACCCGGAGGCCCGGTCGCGCGAAGAGCGCTGGCATGAAGCCCTGGGAAACAGTGGAGCGAGCGCAGCTGCCGGACGTGGGCGAGGTCGTGCTCGCCCGGCGAGACGATGAGTACGTGCTGCGCGTGCGTGGCCAGACGTTGATGTCCAGCCGCCAGCATGGCTCGGAGATGGCCATGGCCGAGGCCGGCTGCGCGAACCTCGATGCGGGTGCGCCCGCCCGGGTGCTCGTGGGCGGGCTGGGCTTCGGCTTCACGGTCCGCGCGGTGCTCGACCGCCTGGGGTCGGGCGCCCGCGTCGTCGTCGCGGAGCTGATGTCTCCGGTCGTGGAGTGGAACCGGGGCGTGCTCGCGCCGCTGGCGAAGGCGCCGCTGGAGGACCCGCGCGTCACCGTGGTGGAGGGTGACGTGGGCAAGGTGATGCGCAGGCAGCAGGGCGCCTTCGACGCCATCCTGCTCGACGTGGACAACGGCCCGAAGGCCCTGACCCACCCGGACAATGACAGCCTCTACGACCTCACCGGCGTGTCGCACGCCTTCAACTCCCTGCGCTCCAACGGGACGCTGGTGGTGTGGAGCGCCGGGCCCTCGCCCGCGTATGTGAAGCTGCTGGAAGAGGTGGGCTTCTCCGTCAACATCCTCCACCCCACGGCGCACGGCACCAAGGGATCGCGGCACACCCTCTTCGTCGCCCGGCGAGTGCCCAAGGCGAAGTCGTCGTCCTCGTCGTCCCGGCCGCCGTCCCGGCGCTGAAGCGCGCGAGTATTCCCCCACTCAGGAGGTGGCAGTCCATGTGGTCCGTCCGTCTGTTCGTGCTGGCCTTCGCCCTCGTCGGCTGCGCGGGACACGCCCTGAAGGTGGAGCCCATGCCTCCGCAAAGGACGTTCGCGCTCCCGTCGAAGGCGCTCCAGGAGGAGCGGCGCATCAACGTCTACACGCCGCCCGGCTACGACGCGGCGAAGGGCGTGCGCTACCCCGTGCTCTACATGCCCGACGGTGGCGAGCAGGAGGACTTCCCGCACGTCGCCACCGCCGTGGACACCGCCATCCGCGCCGGGGAGATGCGGCCCGTCATCCTGGTCGGCATCGAGAACACCGAGCGGCGCCGCGACATGACGGGCCCCACACAGGTCGAGTCCGACAAGGAGATCGCCCCGCGAGTCGGAGGCTCCGCCGCGTTCCGGGCCTTCCTCCGCGACGAACTGATGCCCCACGTGCGCCGCGAGTACCGCGTCACCGACGAGACAGCCATCATCGGCGAGTCGGCCGCCGGGCTGTTCATCATGGAGACGTTCTTCCTCCAGCCCGAGATGTTCGGCACCTTCATCGCGCTGAGCCCCAGCATCTGGTGGAACAACGACGAATGGGTGCGCAGGGCCGAGGAGCGGCTCAAGGCCATGCCGGACCTGAAGGCCACGCTCTACCTGGCGTCCGCTGGGGACGACGTCCCGGAGCAGGCCGCGCGCCTGGCCGAAGTGCTCCGAGCGAACGCGCCCACGGGATTGAGGTGGAAGTACGAACCCCGGCCCGACCTGCTCCACGCCAACATCTACCGCTCCCTGGAGGCGAAGGTGCTGAGGGAGGCCTTCGCGCCCGCCTCCACGAAGGCCGACCCTTGAGCAGGTAGCCAGACGCAAGTCGCCCCAGGAACAGCAGAGACCCCAGGGGCTGTCGCCATTCACCAGGCAGGCAGTCCCAGGGGAATGGCAATGAATCGCCAGAGGCGAGCAGCCCATCGGCCCAGGGGCCCCCGGACATCGTGAAGCGGACCGCCGTCCGTGTGCACCGCCACCTGAGAGAAGCCGTGAGAGCCCATGGGCGGGGCCTTGGGCAGGAGTCGCTCCTCCGAACCCAGGGCGCCAGGACCTGTCCGACAGCCGGACATGTCGCCCAAGGCCGCGCCCATCGAATCCCCGGCGCACGCCCCACCTGGCTCGCAGGGGACGAGCCCGATGGCGGCTGGGGACAGCAGCGTCCCGCGGGTTTGCTCCACGTGGAAGCCCTGCTCCTGGAGGCAGGGGGCAACCCCGAGCGCCTCACTGCTCTCGACGGCTGGGGCCGGACAGCCAAGGTCACGCTCCTCCATGGCGGGGCGAACTTCCATCGCATGGACCTGCGCGGTGGCTGACGCAGGGGCAGCGGGGCGTTCCTCCTGGGCGCGGGGGTCCTCAGGGGACGCGCTCCCCTGGGAGGCGGCGGGGGCGAAGGCGTCCAGCAGGCGCTCATCGCAGGCTTTCAGCAGCGCCGGCAGCTCGTTCTGAAGCGCCCGCACGTTACGCTCCGAGAGGGCCCCCATCACGAACCAGGCCCACTCGCGCAGCGACTCACCCCCCAGGAGCGGCAGCAACCGGGCTGCGCCTCCCAGGAATGCCCGCTGCAGGGATTGAACGAGGAGCACGTGTCCGGGCCGCTCCGCCACCCGGGCCGCCAGCCGCAGCAGCTCGAACTCCACCTGGGCGCAGGTTGCACCCGACTCCCAGCGCGCCGCGTCCTGCAACTTGAAGCAGGTGTCCGACAACTGATCCAAAGCCACCAGGGAGGCCCTCGCACAGCAGTCGACCAGGAGCTCCACCAGGACCTGCCGCTTGAGGCTGAAATAACCCTCCAGGAGCCACCGCGCGTCCGGGGAGCGCGCGTCGTGCAGCGCCAGGCCCAGGTTCTCCAGCGTCAGCGACTCATCCAGCGCCACCGCGCGCGTCTTGCGTCCGGGGTGTTGCACCACCAGGCCCCGCGCCGCCAGCCGCCGAAGCGCCTCCCGGATGGTGCCTCGGCATACCTCATAGCGACGCGCCAGCTTCGCTTCGGAGCCGAATTGCCCGCTCGGGTGCAGCCTTCCCAGCGCGATATCGCGCTCGATCTGCGCCTCTACATACGCCACCAGCCCGCCCCGTCCCATCCCCATCCCCCTCGTCGTCCCAGCATCGCCATCCAACCACAGGGGTCTGACATGGACGTGCGGGCAAACCGGCCGCGCCGCCTGCCGGGAGGGCGCGCCCTCCGGGCCCGAGCGGTGAAAACCTGTCCGACTGTCGGACACGTTCACGGCCTTGGGCTTCAGGCAGCGTAAACCGGTCCGACTGTCGGACAGGTTTCCAGGAAGCGGGCCTGGCGGGCGGCCTCTGCCCATGGCGCGCCCTTCGCGTCCGCGCACGAACACGGCCGCGGCCCACCATCGAGGATGGGGCTTCATGCGGCGCATCCCTGTCCGACTGTCGGACAGGTTTCCAGAAAGCGTGCCCGGCGGGCGGCGCTGCGCTCCTCGCGGAGAACTTCGGGCCGCGGGATTGGCCTGAGCATCCCGTCCGAAACGGAGCTGCTGGCGCTGCGCGACCGACTTCGCTCCCACTGCTACTGGGTGGCGGGACCCGTGAACCACAACCTGTGCAAGTCGCTGTACGCCCAGGCGCCGGAAGGACGGGTGCTGGAGTTCGCGACGGCGGAGGGCGCCATCGACACAGAGCAGTGGCTCGACCCGTCCGTGGTCGCCTTCCGTGGCATCAGTCCTTCAGCGCTGGATGGCTTCGTTCGTCTTCACTGGCGAGTGGGCCCCACGCGGCGAGACCTTCTTCCAGCCCACCGACGCGCGGATCGCCGCTGCCCTGGACTCGCCCACGCCGCCAGTGCCGAAGCGGCGTCTGGTGTCCTGCGCCAAGGGCCCGCCGCTACGGCGCGAGCCGCGCGCTGCCCGTGCCCACCGCCTCCGGAGGCCGCATCATCCCGGCCGCCACACGCAGGCCCAGCCAGCGCGGCGTGAAGCGCGTCAGGTTGGCCTGCAGCCAGTTGCGCCACCCCGGCACCACCGACGCCCGGCCCTGGTCCAGGGCCTTGAGGCCACGCAGCACCACCTCCTCCGCCGTCGCCATGGGACCGACTGCCGCCTGCTGGGTGCCCACCACGTCGAAGAACGCCGTCTTCACGGGCCCCGGGCACAGGGCGGTCACGCGCACGCCGCGCTCGCGCGTCTCCTCCGACAGCGCCTCCGTGAAGGACAGCACGAACGCCTTGGTGGCTCCGTAGATGGCCATGTACGGCACCGGCTGGAAGCTCGCGGTGGAGGCCACGTTGAGGATGCCGCCCACGCCGCGCGCGAGCATGTCCGGCAGGAACAGGTGGCAGGTGTCCACCAGCGACGTGACGTTGAGCATCACCTGTTCGTGCTGCCGCTCGAACGGCGCCGCGTCGAAGGCTCCGTGCGTGCCGAAGCCCGCGTTGTTCACCAGCAGGTCCACCCGCTGGCCCTTCTCCTGGCAGCGCGCGTGCAGCTCGCGGCCCGCGCCTTCACGGCCCAGGTCCAACGCGATGACCTCCGCCTGGATGTGGTGGGCCTCCGTCAGCTCCGCCGCCAGCGCGCGCATCCGGTCTTCTGAGCGGGCCACCAGGATGAGGTCCATGCCTCGCGCCGCCAGCTCGCGGGCGAACACCACGCCCAGCCCGGACGACGCGCCCGTCACGAGCGCGCGGTGGCCCGCGTAGGGGAAGGCCTTGCCCTGCGGGGTGACCGGCGAGACAGACGGACGAACAGCGGACTGGGACGAGGTCGTTTGCATGGGGCTAGAATGTGAGCAGTCGCTCACGTTCTCAACTCGCGTGGTGCTCACATTTCCCCGAGGAGGCCTCATGCCCCGCCGTCCCCCTCCGTCCCGTCGCAGGGCACCCCGCCAGGAGCGGGCGCAGGCCACGGTTGACGCCATCCTCACCGCGACTGCTCGCGTTCTGCTCAGGGACGGCTACGAGGCCGCGAGCACGAACCGCATCGCCCAGGAGGCGGGGGTGAGCGTGGGCTCGCTCTACCAGTACTTTCCCAGCAAGGAGGGGCTGGTGACCGCGCTGATGGAGCAGCACCGCGCGCGGTCGCTGGCGGACTTCGAGGCCGGGCTGGTGCCGCTCGCGGGACAGCCGCTCCCGGTGGCGATGCGCGCGATCATCCGGCAGGTGCTCGCGGTGAAGCGGGAGAACCCGCGCCTGAACCAGGTGCTGCACGAGCTGATGCCGCGGATGCGGCAGTGGGGCCTGTCGGATGCGTACTCGCAGCGGCTGCACCGGCTGGTGCGGGCGTTCCTCGCGCCCCGCTTCGAGGACCTGCGCCCCCGGAACCTGGACATGGCGGTCTTCATCCTCGTGAACACCGTGGAGGCCCTGTGCCACACGGCGCTGACGGACCGGCCGGACTACGTGGAGGACGATGCGTTCGTGGATGAAATCGCCGCGCTCGCGGTCGGCTACCTGCGTCCGGAGCCGGCCCTGGCGCGTCCCCGGCGCGCGACGCGGGAGCGCGTGGCCCGCATGTGACGGGCACAACGTCCTTCCGCGAGGAGGGTCCGACGCGTGGCCTTGGAGGGGCGTTCTCGCGCGTGGACACCCTCCTCGCGGGAGGAAGGCCGTGGGTCAGGACGGCGCGGGTGCGCGGCCCAGGGGAATCACCAGGGGCCCGGGCAGGTCCGGCCGCGACACCACCTCCACCTGCAACCCGAAGGTGCCCGCGATGAGGCCGGGCGTCAGCACGCCCGAAGGCGTGCCCGTCTCCACGCACCGGCCCTGATCCAACACCGCGATGCGGTCCGCGTACCGCGCGGCCAGGTTCAGGTCATGCAACACCGCGAGCACCGCGCCGCCGTCCTGCGCGAACGCTCGGGAGCGCTCCAGCACCAGGTGCTGGTGGGACAGGTCCAGGCTCGCCGTCGGTTCATCCAGCAGCAGGTAGCGGTGGCCGTGCGCGGGCGGCGTCCACAGCTGGGCCAGCACGCGGGCCAGTTGCACGCGTTGCCGCTCGCCACCGGAGAGCGTGGTGTACGCGCGCGAGGCCAGGTGCTGCGTGTCGGTGGCATCCAGCGCCGCGCGGGCGATGTCCAGGTCGGACGCGTCACCGCCACGCCGGGCATGCGGGCTGCGGCCCAGGACCGCCACTTCCAGCGCGGTGAAGCCGAAGCCCAGCGAGGACTCCTGCGGCAACACGCCCAGCCGCTGCGCGCGCTCCAGGGAGGGCCACTGTTGCAGCGCTCGGCCCTCCAGGAACACGTCGCCCGTCTTGCAGCGCAGCTCGCCCGACAGCGCCGCGATCAGGGACGACTTGCCCGCGCCGTTGGGGCCCACCACGGCGAGCACCTCGCCGGGTTGGACCTCCAGCGACAGCGGACCGGCCACCCTCCCCCGCCCGCGCCAGACCTCGATGCCGCGCGCCTCCAGGCTCATGCCGCCCCCTTGCGCGCGAGCAGCGCGATGAAGGCGGGCACGCCCAGCACGGACGTGAGCGCGCCCACCGGCAGCTCGGAAGGAGAGGCCAACGTCCGCGCGAGCAGGTCCGACGCGAGCAGCAGCGAAGCCCCCGACAGCGCGGACGAGGCCAGCAGCCGCCGGTGGTCCGGCCCCAGTGCGATGCGCAACAGCGCCGGCACCAGCAGGCCCACGAAGCCAATCATCCCGCAGAACGACACCGCGGCACCCACGCCCAGCGCGGCGGCGAGGATGAGCTTGCGCTTGAGCCGCTCCACGTCCACGCCCAGGTGCCACGCCTCACGCTCGCCCAGGAGCATCAGGTTGAGTGCCCGCGCCTCGCTCAGGAGCAACCCCAGCGTCACGGCGAGCGGGAGCGCCGCGGCGCCCACGGTCTCCCACGACGCGCCGCCCAGACTGCCCAGGCTCCAGAAGGTGATGGTGCGCAACTGCGCGTCCGAAGCGCTGTGCGTGAGCAGGCCCATGCCCGCGAACGCGCCCGCGCTCACCGCCACGCCCGCCAGCAGCACGCGCGGCGTGTCCGTGCGCCCTCCTCCCGTGCCCAGCCGCAGGGCGAGCACCGTCGCCCCCAGCGCGCCCAGGAAGGCCGCCCCCGGCACCACCAGCATCCGGAAGGGCCCCACGTGCGCGGCCAGCGTCACGTCCAGCACGATGGCCAGCACCGCGCCCAACGCCGCCCCGCTGGAGGTGCCCAGCAGGCCGGGCTCCACCAGCGGATTGCGGAAGAGGGCCTGGAGCGCGGCGCCCGTCGTCGCCAGCACCCCGCCCACCATCACGGCCATCAGCACGCGCGGCAGGCGCAACGTGAACAGCACCGCGCGCTGCATGGAGTCCAGCCGGTGGGAGGCCTCGCCCAGGCCCAGCGCCTCCCAGAGACTTCCGAGGATGGCGGACGGCGGCACCGTCATGGAGCCCACCGCCAGCGCCGCCAGGACCATCAACGCCAGCAGCAGTCCCAGCGTCACCCAGGGCCCCGCGCCCGGCAGCCGTGAAGTCACCGGACGCGACGCGGGCACGGGCATGGCCTCCGACGCGCTCATTTGCCGCCGCCCTTCGCCGAAGCCGGAGCCACCGCGTCCTGCACGCGGGCCACCGCCTGGCCCAGGTTGGGCCCCAGCCCCATGAAGTCCACGTCCTCCACGGTGACGAGCTTCCAGCCCTTCACCTGGGACAGCCCGGGCTGCTTCGCCAGCCCCTCCGCGCCGCCCACCGCCGACACCGAGCTCGCGGGCAGCAGCACGAACTCCGGCGCCGCCGCCACCACGGCCTCCGCGCCCAGCGGCTTGTAGCCCGGCAGCGAGCCCGCCGCGTTCACCGCGCCCGTCAGGCGGATGAGCGTGTCCGCCACGGTGCCCGAACCCGCCACCATCATCGTGCCCGCGCCGCGAGCGTAGATGGCGAGGATGCGCGGCGGCTTCGCGCCGTTCACCCGCGCCGCGCGGCCCGCCGCCTTCGCCAGGTCCTGGTCCAGCTTCGCCACCAGCGCCTTGCCCTGCTCCGGTGTGCCCAGCCGCTCCGCGATGCCCTGGATGCGCGCACGCGCACCCTCCACCGTGGGCTCGTTGGCGAACGTCTCCACCGCCATGCCCGCCTGCTTGAGCTGCTCCAGCACCGGCGGAGGCCCGGCTTCCGCGGAGCCCAGCAGCAGGCCCGCGCCCAGCGACAGCACTCCTTCCGCGGACAGCGCGCGCTGGTAGCCCACCGTGCGCACCTTCGACGCCTCCGGCAACGCCGCGCTGGAGTCGTCCACGCCCACCACCCGGTCGCCCGCGCCCAGCGCGAACACCGTCTGCGTGATGGCGGGTCCAATGGTGATGAGCTTCGGCGCGGGCTTCGGGGCGGGAGGCGCCGCGTGCGCCGCCAGCGCGAACAGGGCCGTGACGAGGCCCCACTTCGAGGCCGTCCGCCTCATGACGCCACCTCAACCGCGGGCAGCGTCCGGACCAGTTCCTCCATCAGCGCCCGCCACGCGGGGGACTCCAGCTCGCCCGGCTTCCGCTTGCCGAAGAGCAGCGCGATGTTCTCTCCTGCCTTGTCGAACAGCTCCAGCGAGGTGACGTCACCATCGCGCGTGGGCTTGCGCACCACCCAGGCGGTGTGGACGTGGTCCGCGCGGACGTGCAGGTTGAAGCCCGGGTCCATCACGTTCATCCACGGGCCCATGGGCCGCACCGTGCGCACCGGGCCGGTGTGGATCTGGATGGCGCCCGGGTTGCCCACGAACACCATGATGGGCAGCTCCGACGCCGCGGCGCGCTCCAGCGTCCAGCCCAGCGAGTCCGGCGTCACCGGCTTCGCGAACTCCGTCCCCGCGAGCCGCAGCGCCTGCGTGCGCGCCACCTTGAACTTTCCGAGCAACGCGAAGAACTCGTGCGTGTCCTGGAGCGCGCGCCAGCCGGCCTTGAGGCCCAGCGTGTCGACCTCCGAATCCGGCCGGGGCTCGGCGGGAGGAGCCGCCGGCACCACGTCCAGCACGTGGCTCTGGTCCTCGTGCTGGAGCTCGCGCACCAGCCCTTCGAAGGCGGCGACGTTCGCGTCGTCCTGGAGGTAGATTTTGTGCACCGCCGTGCCCACCGCGTCGAACACCTGGAAGCTGCGGCGCACCTGGCCGGAGAGGTCCTCGCGCAGCGCGAAGACGAAGCACCAGCGCGACAGGAACAGCCGCAGGTCGATGTCCTCGTCCAGCACCAGCGCGCGGGCGCCGTGCAGCTCCACCTTGCGGTAGATGCCCTTCTTCTCATGCACGGCGGACGCGTTGCGCGTGAGCGCCATCACCCGGCCCAGCGACTCCAGCCGGGGCAGCAGCACGTCCAGGCGCGGCTCCAGCCGCACCAACTCGCCATTCAATCCGGTGGCGAGCAGCTCCGCCTCGCTCACCCCCAGGCGGTCCGCCGCGTCGCGGATGCGCATGCGCGGCTCGGATTCACGCAGGGCCAGCCAGCGCTCTCGCAGCGCGACGAGCGGGCTCCCCGCCACATCCGTGCGGCCCATCACGGCTGCACCCCGGCCGGCGCGTCCACCTTCGCCCAGAGCAGCTTCATCATCGCGGGCGTGCCGGCGGCGTCGTAATACGACTGCACCTGCACCTTGAAGTACGTCCCCGAATCCGAGCGCACGACGTAGAGCTGGTCGCGCGGTGAGAGCGTGTGGGTCGGCAGGTCGTAGACGTACCAGCCGTCCCCCAGGTTGAAGACGGTGTCCGGGCTGTCCCCGGTGTCCGGGCCGTCCGCCGCGTCCGTCACGTAGCCGGACGCGGGCGCCTGGGTGAGCGCCGCGAACGCCATGCCCGGCACGATGGCCACCTGCACACCGCCCGTGCCGCTGACACCGCCGCGCGCCTTCACCGTGTAGCGCTGGAAGGCCAGGTCCCAGACCGCGTCCTCCGTCGCGCTCACCTCCTTGCCCGTGTCCAGATCCACGCCCACCCACGCCTCCGCGTGGGTCGCGTCGACGACGGAGGTGAACGAGCCGTCGCCGTTGTCGTGGTGCTTCAGGTTCGCGCCGTCCTGCGGCGTAACGAGGTTCTCGTCCTCGTCGGGCCCTGGCGTGGGCTGGAGGTCGTCACCACACGCGGTGCCCAGGCCCGCGATGAGCAGCGCCGCGCAGGCGCGGCCCAGGAAGCCGGGACGAAAGGGAATGAGGAACATGCGGACTCCTTCAGGGTGCAGGGGTGAGGAATCAGAACCGGGTGGAGACACCGGCCTGGAGGGTGCGGGGCGGGATGGGCAGGTCCGTTGGATTGCCCGCACCGGTGAGGTTGCTGCCCACTACGAAAAGCTGGAGCCCGCCCGCTGGCATGAGCCAGGCGACCCGGGCATCCAGGGAGACGGTGGGGCTGGCACGGTAGGAATCCGCCACACCGTCTCCGTTGGTATCGGGATGGAAGGGACGCTCGCCGGTGAGCGCGCCGCGCACGTTGGCCTCCAGGCCCCACTCGCGGTGGCGCCACGTGGCCTGCGCGGTGAGCCGGTGCCGCGCCTGGCCTTCCAGCGCGCGGTCCAGCTCCTGGTCGGTGCCGTCGGTGAGCGTGTAGCCCAGCTCCACCTGGATGCGGCCGGGCAGCGTCTGGCGCAGGCCCAGCTCGCCGCCGCGCACGCGGGCCCGGGCGATGTTGACGTACGAGTAGCGCAGGAAGTCGCCCTCGGACTGGAGCGACGCGGAGATCATGTCGCGCAGCGAGTGCTGGAACAGGCCCACCCACACCACGGAGTCACGAGTGGGGCGCGTCTCCACGTTGAAGCTGAAGCTGCGCGAGCGCTCCGGCTTCAGGTCCGGGTTGCCGCGCACGGTGTAACCCACGGAGGGGTTCTCGAAGTCGATGAGCAGGTCCTGGAAGCCAGGCGCGCGGTAGCCCCAGCCGTAGCTGCCGCGCACGGTGAGCCACGACAGCGGGTCCACCTTCAGCGAGAAGCGGGGCGTGAGCGCGAGCCCGAACTGCGAATCCACGTCCACCCGTCCGCCGCGCACCGCCACCAGTCCCAGGCGCTCCCACAGCGTCCAGCTGTCCTGCGCGTACAGGGAGCCGCGACCGCGCCGCCCGCGTCCACCGTCCAGCCGGTCCGACTGCAGCCATTCGCCCAGGTACTCGGTGCCCACCACCAGCGCGTGGCCGCCGCCGGGACGCGCGTCCAGCTGCGCGCCCACTCGGGCCTGCTGGTCGCGCGTGTCCTCCACGGTGTCCAGCGCGGAGGCGTTGCGCTGGTCGCGCAGGTAGCGCCGCTCATAGTGCCCGTAGGACACGTCCGTGCGCAGGTTCACCTTCCCACCCAGCCGCCAGGACGGGGACAGGCGCGAGGTGAAGGTGTTGTCGCGGGTGGCCCGGTCGAACACCGCGCCCGCGGCGCCCAGGTCCACGCCGCGCTGGATGCGGTGCGAATAGGACGCGGTGCCCTCCAGCGACAGCGTCTCCGTGCCACGCCAGTCACCGCGCGCGGACAGGTCGTAGCCACTCAGGCTGCTGCCCGTGGTGCCGATGTCCGAGGTGTCCAGGTCGTAGGCGGAGCGCCGCTGGAGTCCGGCGCTCATGCGCAGACCCCACGCGTCGCCGCGCGTCTCACCGGTGGCGTCCAGGTCCAGGCGCCCGAGCGTGCCGTACGCGGCGCGCAGGTCCGCGCCCAGGGTGCGCTGCGCGCGGCGGGTGATGAAGTTCACCACGCCCGCCACCGCGTCGCTGCCGTAGAGCACGGACCCGGGGCCCTTCACGATTTCGACCTGCTCGACGTCCTCCAGCGACAGGCGCGACAGGTCGATGTCGCCGTCCACCTTGCCGGTGACGCGCTCGCCGTCCACCAGCACCAGCACGTACTCCGGGGCCAGGCCCTGCATGGACAGCCCGGAGCCAGAGAAGCCCTGCTGCACCACGAAGCCCGGGCGCGCGTTCAACAGCTCCGACGCGTCCCGAGCACCGCTGGCGACAATCTCCGAACGGGTGATGACCTCGGTGGCCACCGGCGTCTCGCGCAGTCGCTCCTGCGTGCGGGAGCCCGTCACCACCGTCTGGAGCGCGGGCGGCTCCTCCACCGGAGGCGCGGCCTCCGCCGCCTGCGCGGGCTCCGCTTCGGACGGTGACGCGACCTGCGCCACGCCTCCATCCGCGGACGGCACGTCCTCCGCCCGGGCCAGGCCGGACAGGGCACTCCACAGCAGCGCGCACAGCCACCAACGCCCCGACATCCCACGTCCTCCCGGCACGAAAGCCGGGGGGCCTCCGCTCACGGGAAGCCTGTCGGGCGCTGGGCTCAAGGGCCTCGGGCCTCAGGAAACACACTGCCGCGAGCCCCTCACCGGAAGGCCCGTTCTTTCAAAGTGTCTCAGCCGCCATTGCCCCGGGGAGCACCGCCGCCTCGTGGCTCCGCCGAAGGCCCGGCCTCCAGCGGCACCACCTGCGTCCGGTGACACCGGCGGCACTTCAGCTCCACGCCGCCCGGCACCAGTCGCGCCAGCAGGCTGCCGCACATGCAGCGCAGCTCTCCGGCACTTCCCTGTGGCCCGCATCCCTCGTGCATCGCGGCTCCCTGCGCTCGATGGGGCCGGACGATATTGATACTGAATATCAAAGTCAAAAGACTCCCAGTGAACCCTCCAAGTGGGCGTTCAGAGGAGGACCGGCTACTTCGTGCCCGTCTTCGCCTCGGGGCGCGGGCTGGGCGCGGCGGCCTTCGGTGTGGGGAGCAGGGGCACCCGGCCTTCGGGGTAGAGCGCGGTGAGGCGGTCGCCGCGAAGCTCCAGCGCGGCCAGGTGGCGGCCGTAGTGGGTGCTGAGGCCGGTGTCGATGACGATGACGCGGCCGCCGAAGCGGACGGAGAGCCGGCCATCCTTCGACGGCGTGTGGCCCATCACCATGCGGCGGGCGCCGAAGCGCTCCAGCACCTGCGTGAGGCCCGCTTCCCACTTCGCCTCGTCGTCGATGGCGTAGCCGCGGAACCACACCGGGCCCTGCGGATCCACGCCGCCACCCGGCGCCTGTCCCGGCGTCAGGTCCTGCCACACCCAGCGGTTCACCTCCTCCAACGTGGTGCCGGGGACGCTGGGTGCCAGGCCGCCGTGGAGGAAGAGTGTGTCGTTGATGCGGATGACGGCGGGGTGCGAGCGCAGCCACTTCCCGTAGCGCCCGTCCGCGGCGTAGGCGGCGGAGTGGCCGTGGAGCCCCTTGGGTTCACCCGGGCCGTCAGCGACGGGGGACTGGTCCGCGAAGGAGGCGAACTCGCCGGGCGTGACGTAGCGCAGGTCCCCGCGCATGTTCATCAGCTCGTGGTTGCCCAGGAGCGGGTGCACGCGGCCGCCGGCCTTGCGCGCCTCGGTCTCCAGGCGCATGAGCAGCTCGAAGGCGTCACGGGTGTGGTCGCCCCGGTCCGGCAGGTCCCCGGTCTGCACCAGGTGCGCCTTGCCGCCAATCCAGTGGTCCTTCGCGTCGATGAGGCCCGCGAGCCGGAGCACTTCCTTCAGCGCATCCACATCACCGTGCACGTCCGCCACGGCGACGATGCGCTCCACGCCCGTGAAGACGAAGGGGTCCTGCGCCTTCGGGGCGGCGGCCCCCGTGAGCGCGGGCAGGAGCAGCAGGGACAGGAGAACGGGACGCACGGGCTTCCTTCCTTCGAAGAGGGAGGAAGCCTAGCGCACGTCCCGTCCGGCCTACGCGTTCGCGGCGGCGTAGATGTCCAGCAGCGTGATGCCCGCGACGGCGCCGGTGGCGGCGAGCAGGCGGCCCTTGCGCACGCCCGGCTCACGCAGGCCCTTGCCCATGGTGGCCAGGTCGAGCGCGTCACCGGCCACGCGCGCCCACAGCCACGGGCGCTTCTTCGCGGGGCTCAGCAGGGCCACACCGGCGGCGAGCTCCCGGGCGCCGTAGGCCCGCACCCACTTGTCCCCGCGCGAGATGCCGAAGAACCGGAGCAGGTTCCACGCCCCCAACAACTCCGTGACGCCCAGGCCCACGCTGAACCACCCCAGCGCGCGCGGCAGCTTGCTCATCACCTTCGCCATGACACCGCCTCCTTCAAGCGGAAAGGTCCGGTGGAAAGCTGCGGGTGTCCCCGGCGCACGCCAAGCCCCTTGGCTGTCCGGGCGCTGACGCATGTTGGGAGGCAGGCAGGCGACAGAGCCCCTGCCCTAGAGGGAGTTGCCGCGGAAGCGGGCCGGAATGGCTCGCAGGAACTGCGGATCCTTCCAGTCCCAGACGCGCTCCGGCGCGCTGTCCACGTCCACCGGCACGGAGTTCCACGCATGCACGTCGTAGGAGGTGGAGGCGCGCCAGTGGAAGACGAAGCTGAAGGCGGCCGTCGCGGCGAGCACGCCCACCAGGGCGCGATGCTGGCGGGGCGCATCCACCGCGAGCTGCACGGGGTACGCGAGGAAGACGGCCAGATAGGGCAGCACGTCCGTGAAGAAGCGCGGCCCCACGGAGTGCCCCGCCCACCAGACGGGGAACGCGGAGATGGCCACCCAATGCAGGAGCACGATGACGGCGAAGGCCTTCTCGGAGGGCTCCAGCTCCCGGCGGCGCCACCGCTGGACGAACCCCACCCCGGCGAGCACCAGGAACGGCGAATAGAGGAGCAGCCCGCGCGACGGGCTCACCAGGTTCGTGGCCAGCGCCATGAGGAAGCGCGAACCCATGACGTCCAGCGGGTGCGTGTAATACGGCGACAGGAGCGAGCCGTAGGTGTGGAGGTTGTACCCGCAGAACGGCAGCGCCACGAGCGCCGCGCCCGCGAAGTACGCGGGCAGCAGGCGGCGGAAGCGCAGGGCGAAGTACGCGGTGACGACGACCACGGAGAGGGAGTGCGTGGGCCGGCACACATACGCGAGCGCCACCGCGAGCCCGGCGAGGAACGCGGTGCGCGGCGTCTGCGCGGGCCTCGCCAGCAGCAGCACGACACAGGCGATGGCGAGCAGCCCGGGGCCGTGCTGCCAGAGGACGCGGCTGGCGGTGGAGTACGCCGTCGTCCCCAGCCCGAAGAGCAGGACGGTGACGAGCGCGGCGCGGGGCGACACGCGCCTTCGCAGCGCGACGAGCAGCACGCCCGCGGCGGCGCACACGTAGAACGAAGCGATGAGATTCTCGGTGCGGTGGAAGGAGCCCAGGTCCACCTTGCCGGTGCTCCGGAACAACTCCAGCCACGCCAGCGCATCCGCGCCGGGAGTCCCCAGGTGCGTGAGCAGCGGCCGTCCCAGCGAGAACAGCCCCTCCGCGGCCGCCAGGAACGGGAGCGCGGAGACCATCACCCCAGGCGGGTACTCGTAATAGGTGTGGCCGCCGTGGACGCCTCGCGCGTACGCGGTCGCCGGGGCGAACGACGGCGCGTACTCGTCCAGGTCGGCGTTGCCCTCGTGGAGGATGCTGGCCGCGGAGGGGATGGACCACAGCGAGTCCGTCTGCATCTGCACCTGGCTCGCGGTGTAGACCGCGAACAACCCCAGACACAGCAGCCAGGCCGCGAGGGACGAAGCCGCGAAGTCGCGGCGGGACGGGGAGGACGCCGGAAGCACGGAGCTGCTTCTAGCGAATCTCCGCTCCCCGCGCGCGGCCCGCGTCACGCGGGAGAAAATCAGCGAGGATGGTCCGCATGAAAATCTGGATCGATGCCGATGCGTGTCCGGGGCCCGTGCGGGACATCCTGCTGCGCGCCGTGCAGCGCGTGAAGGTGCCCATCGTCTTCGTGGCGAACAAGCCGCTGGCGCTGCCGCGCCTGGCGTACGTGTCCACCGTGCAGGTGGGCGCGGGGCTGGACGTGGCGGACCGGCACATCGCCACGTCCGCGGAGGCCGGGGACCTGGCCGTCACGCAGGACATCCCGCTGGCCGCGCTGCTCGTCCCCAAGGGCGTCGTGGTGATGGATCCGCGCGGGGAGCTCTTCACGCCGGAGACCATCGACGAGCGCCTGTCGATGCGGAACTTCATGCAGGAGCTGCGCGACAGCGGCGTGAACACGGGCGGCCCTGGCGGCTTCTCACCGCAGGACCGCCAGCAGTTCGCGGCCACGCTGGACCGCGAACTGACCCGGCTGGTGAAGCAGCAGGGCTGAGGCGTCAGAGCCTAATGGCCGGCGCCGCCGCTGCCCTCCGCGGGAGGCGTGCCGGTGGACGGCGCCACGGGGCTCGTGCCGATGCCCTTGTTGCGGTTCCAGGCCTCCGGGATGATGTCCAACCGCGCGCCGGGGTTCTGCGACGGCACGACTTCCGGGGCCAGGTTGTCCGCGCCGCGCATGTCGATGCCGCCCGAGCCGCCCGTGCCCGCCTCGTTGGCGTCCACGCATTTGAAGTCCTCTGGCTTCGAGGACCGCTGGATGCCCGTGCCTCCGGTGGCTTCCGCGTTGGCCTGGGCCTCGGCGCCCACGGTTCCGTAGAAGTTCAGGTCATGCTTGCGCTGCATCTCCTGCGTGCGAGGTGACTCCTCGGAGTCCCAGGACATCTCATCGCTGGCGAATGCCTCGGACGGGGACTCCTGTGGAACGGACGCGGTCTGCGTGGCACAGCCGCCCAGCAGGAGCGCGGTCATCGAGGCCATGAGCGGAAGCTTCATCAGGATGTCCTCCAGAAGTGTCGTCCGCCTCTCAAGTTGGAGGCACTCGCGGCGGGGGCAAGCGACGGGGAGCCAGCCGGGCCAGCGGCCCCGTTCCAGGCCGGGGCCTTATTCAATGGTCCACGGACGCATCGCCCCCGTGCAGACAGGCCAGCGCCGCCACGGCGAGTGACTCGCAGCCGCTGTGCAGCGACCCCTCGCGGTCCGGGGCATAGCGACCGGAGTGCGGCCCGGGGACGTGCGCCACCTTCTCCTGGGGCGTCGTGCCCGGCGCCTCTTCCCATACCTTTCGCGGCGTGATGCCCACGTACCAGTACGCGGTGGGCACCGGATGCTCCGGCCCCTGGGCGAAGAAGGGGAAGTCCTCGCTCGCGGTGCCGAGCACGCCCGGCACCAGCGCGTCGTGACCGAACCATTCCGCGTGCGCGTCCCGGACGCGGCGGAGGAGCTCCGGGTCGTTGCGGTTCACCGGCCCTCGGTTCAGGACCTCCACCTGGGGAGGCTCCGGCGCGCCCGCCGCCGCGGCCTCACCCTTCGCGATGCGTTCGATGGCGGCGAGCACCCGAGCCTGCACCGCGTCGTCTTCCGTGCGCACCGTCAGCTCCAGCAGCGCCTCCTCTGGAATCACGTTCGCGCGCGAGCCCGCCTGGAAGTGGCCCACCGTCACCACCGCGGCCTCCAGCGGCGACAGCTCGCGCGACACGATGGTCTGCAGTCGCAGCACCACACTGGCCCCGAGCACCACGGGGTCCACGGACAGCTCCGGCTGCGCTCCATGCGCGCCCCGGCCGAAGAGGCGGATCCGCACATGCGCGGAGCCCATCATCGCCACACCCTCGCGGTGCATGAAGGTGCCCACCGGCAGCGGCGCCGTGTGCTGGCCCAGCACGGCGTCCGGCGTGCCGAAGCGCGAGTAGAGCCCGGCGTCCAGCATCGCCTTCGCGCCCTGGAGGGTCTCCTCCGCCGGCTGCCCCACCACCATCACCGTGCCGCGCCACGCGTCGCGCGAGCGCGCCAGCACCGCCGCCGTGCCCACCAGACACGCGGTGTGGACGTCATGGCCGCACGCGTGCATCACCGGCTCACCGTCCTCCGTCCGCGCGCGGCTCGCGTACGGCAGCCCCGTCTTCTCCTCCACGGGCAGCGCGTCCATGTCCCCACGCAGGAGCACCGTAGGCCCGTCGCCGTTGCGCAGCAGGCCCACCACGCCGTGGCCGCCCACGTCCCGGCTCACCTCGTAGCCCTCCGTCTCCAACCGGCGCGCCACCTCGGCGGCCGTGCGCGCTTCCTGGCCGGACAGCTCCGGGTGTTCATGCAGGTCCGTGTAGAGCGCGTTCACGTCCGGCAGCACCGCGTCCAGGTGCGCGAGCACGCGCCGGGCGCGGGCCTGGATGCGTGAAGCGGTGGACGGGCCCGCGACGGACTGGGGGTGGGCGGCGTCGTTCATGGCGGAGTGCTCCCGTCCCGAACGCGAGGAGAGGTACCGCGGGCATCCGGGTATGGCTCAAGGTGGAAGCCGGGCGCGGGGCATCACAGGGGATGGGCAGGGAGGCAGGCAGGGGCCTGGCTTCGTGCGCCGCCGCCCCCGCCCTCCGGGGCGCCGTGGGCCTCCGGGGTACCGCCTGTCCGTTCGTTGTTCGCCCCTCCCCCGGAGACCACCTTCTGGCTGCGCATGAGACACATGGAGGGAGCGGTCATGAGGCGAAGCATCGCGTTGGGGCTCTGCATGGCAGGACTGACGGGTGGCGCCGCCAGGGCCCAGGACCCACCGCCGGACGCGCCCACGCAGGTGGGCCGGGTGGATTGGCGGGGCCCCTACTTCCTCCTCGGACTGGGCGTGGAGGGCTACACGGGCAAGCTCGCGCCCAACCTGGATCCAGGGCCGTCGTATGGCGTCGTCGTGGGCTACCGCGCCAATGACTACCTGGGCTTGGAGCTGGGCTACAGCGGCGGCGTGAGCAGCCTGTCCGTCGCGGACAGCTCCGACTTCTTCGGCACGCCGGACATCGTGCGGAACGGAGCGCAGGCGGCGCTCACGATTGGCTTCACCCCCACCCGGCTGCAGCCCTATGTGCTCGGGGGCATCGGCGTCGAGCGCTACTCGGTGCGCGAGGGCAACTTCTTCCGGTTCTTCGACGACACCGGGGGCTACGCGCCAGTGGGAGCGGGCGTGCGCTTCAAGATCAACCCCCAGCTCACGGCAGAGGTGCGCGGCAGCTACAGCTTCCTCTTCGGACAGGACTTCGCGCCCTCGCAGGACATTGGCGCGGGGGACGGTCGCTACGCGGGCGTTCTGATGATTGGCGGCAGCTATTGAGGTGCGCATGTCCGTCACGCTGATAGACCTGCTCGACGAACAAAGCCGCAGTCAGCACGGGGGCGCCCCGGGGCGTGGTGCTCAGCCACGGCAACCTGCTGCACAACCTGGGGCCATCTGCCGCGCCTTCCAGACGCGCGACGACAGCGTGGGCGTCATCTGGCTGCCGCCGTATCACGACATGGGGCTCATTGGAGGCGTGCTGGTGCCGCTGGCGCAGGGCTTCCACACAGTGATGATGTCGCCGCTGACGTTCCTCAAGCGGCCCCGCGCGTGGCTGGAGGCGCTCACCCGCTTCGGCGGCACCATCAGCGGCGGGCCCAACTTCGCGTTCGACCTGTGCGTGCGGCGCATCCCGCCCGCGGAACGGGGGGCGTGGACCTGAGCCACTGGGAGGTGGCGTTCTGCGGCGCGGAGCCCATCCGCCCGGACACGCTGGAGCGCTTCACGGAGGCGTTCGGACCGCATGGCTTCCGGCGCGAGGCGTTCTACCCATGCTACGGCCTTGCGGAAGGGACGCTCATCGTCTCCGGCGGCGCGAAGGAGGCCGCGCCCATCTTCCGCGACGTGGACACCGCCGCGCTGGAGGCAGGCAGCGCGCGGGCCCCCATTGGAGCGGCCCGGACGTTGGTGAGCAGCGGCGCGACGCTGCCGGATCAATCCCTGTGCATCGTGGCGCCGGGCACTGGTCGCGAGCTCCCGCCGGGCGAGGTGGGCGAGGTCTGGGTGAAGAGGCCCAGCGTGGCGAAGGGCTACTGGAGGCGCGATGAGGAGTCCGCGCAAGTGTTCCAGGCGCGGACCGCGCAGGGAGACGGGCCGTACCTGCGGCCCGGGGACCTGGGCTTCCTGGACGACGGAGAGCTGTACGTCACGGGGAGAGAGAAGGACCTGATCATCATACGCGGCCGGAACCTGTACCCACAGGACCTGGAGTCGGTGGTGGAGGAGAGCCACCCCGCGCTCAGGCCCGGATGCGGCGTGACTTTCGGCGTGGAGATGGACGGCGAAGAACACCTCGTCGTGGTGCAGGAGGTGGATGCACGCAAGTGGGACGGTGAAGTGGCGCCAGTGCTGGGCGCCATCCGAGGACGTCTGGCGACGGTGCACGAGGTGAGGCCCCGCGCGGTGGTGCTCATCGAACCTGGGAAGCCGGCCCAAGACCTCCAGCGGCAAGGTGCAGCGGAGGGCCACGCGGGAGGCCTTCCTCGCCGGAGCGTTGCGCGAGTTGCACGCCTGGTGCACGACCGCGCTCAACGGCGCGGACGCGCACACCGAGCGTTCAGCGAGGGAGCTCCGAGTCCTGGCACGTGTACCGACGCGCTTGGGAGCGCGGGTGGAGGACCTGGACGCCCAGACGCCCTGAACCCAAGGGGCCGGATTCGCGGGAGGAGCCGGAACAGGCACTGAGCGTGCCAGGCGCGACCAGGGCGCCGTCCGAAGCGAGAACCCGAGGGCGCCCGAGCTCCCGGACCATGATGCCCACCTCCCGCCCGACACAGCCCCAAAACCTGTCCGACAGTCGGACAGGTTTCCGCGGCCCGGACGAAGAGAAGGCCTCCCTGGGGCCGGCACTCCAAAACCTGTCCGACTGTTCGACAGGTTTCCGATGGCTGGAGCGGGAGCCCCCACCAACGGTCCACAAGACCGGTCCGACTGTCCGACAGGTTTCTGATTCCCGGGAGGCGAGGGGGCGCCCCCTCAGCCGCGGTTCTCCCAAACCGGTCCGACTGTCGGACAGGTTTCTGATTCCCGGGAGGCGAGGGGGCGCCCCATCAGCCGCGGTTCTCCCAAACCGGTCCGACTGTCCGACAGGTTTCCACCTTCCTGACGGGGAGGTGGCCTCCCCTGGTGACGGTTCCCAGAACCGGTCCGACTGTCGGACAGGTTCCCGCGGCTCGGGCGGAGAGGGGGGCCCCCACCCGCCGCGGATCGCAAAACCGGTCCGACTGTCCGACAGGTTCCCGCGGCTCGGGCGGCATGGGCTCCTCACCAGCCTCGGTTCTTCAAACCTGTCCGACTGTCCGACAAGTTTCCGCTGCTCGGGCGGCATGGGCTCCTCACCAGCCTCGGTTCTTCAAACCTGTCCGACTGTCCGACAAGTTTCCGCTGCTCGGGCGGCATGGACTCCTCACCAGCCTCGGTTCTCCAAACCGGTCCGACTGTCCGACAGGTTTTCGCGGCCCGGACGGCGAGCCAGCCGCGGTTCCCAAGACTGGGCTGGCAGTCGGACAGGTTCGTGAGGGGTGCCGCGGACGGGAGGAACTCGGAGGTCTCGAAGCCTGTCCGACTGTCGGACAGGTTTTTTCGGTTCGCCACTGACGGGGAGCCCTCAACGGGTTCTCACCTTCTCATCGCCCTGGAGCGCATTCGCTTCCGAGGGCCTGGCGCCTGGTCGGTCGGGCCATGGGCGCATCCGTGCGGGAGGCCTGCGCCAAACTCGTGGCCGGTGCGTCTGGCCCGACGCGTCCCGAATGGGCTGGGCAGCGTGTCACTGGCGGCCCGGGCGCGTCTTGCTAGCATCGGGCACATCCCCCCGCTGAAAGCTGACTCCGCTGAACGCCACCGAACCGCGCCATCTGGCCGGCCTGGACCTGCTCCGGTGCCTGGCCATCCTCGTCGTCGTCGTCTACCACTACCCCCGCCCCCAAGGCCCCGAGGCCTACCAGGCGTTCGCCAACTTCGGCTGGACGGGTGTGGAGCTGTTCTTCGTGCTCAGCGGCTTCCTCATCGGCTCGCAACTCCTGGAGCCGGTGTCGCGCGGTGAGACGCCGTCACTGCGGCGCTTCTACCTGCGGCGCGCACTGCGCATCCTTCCGTCCTTCCTCGTCGTGCTGGGCCTCTACCTCTTCGTGCCGGCCTGGACCGAACGGCCCCTGGTGACGCCCGCGTGGCGCTTCCTCACCTTCACGCAGAACTTCGGCCTGCGCATCAACGGCTTCTCCCACGCGTGGTCGCTGTGCGTGGAGGAGCACTTCTACCTGGTGCTGCCGCTCACCGTCCTCGCGCTGCGCGGACGCCTTCGCGCGCCGTCCCTCATCGCGATCGCCGCGGCCGTGATGGGCGGAGGCATGCTCCTGCGCGGTGGACTGTGGCTGCGGTACTTCTCCGAGCTCGGTCCCGCCGATCCAGGGTGGCGCGACTTCGACATGCTGCTCTACTACCCGACGTACGCGCGGCTCGACGGGTTGACGTGCGGCGTGCTGCTCGCGGCCTTGCGCGTCTTCCGGCCACAGGCCTGGGAGCGCTGGACTCGCGGCGCCCGCGCGCGGGGCCTGACCGTCGTGGGACTCGCGTGCCTGGGCGGCGTGCTCTTCATCAACGAGGAGCACTTCCGCTACCTCCCCTATGTCCTGCTGTCGTTCCCCCTGGCCGCCCTGGGCTTCGCGGCGCTGCTGATGGCGCTGGCGGGCCCCGCGGCCTCGCGCGTCTGCGCCCGCATCCCGGGCGTGAAGACCTTCGCGGTCCTGAGCTTCACCATCTACCTCACGCACAAGGCCGTGCAGCACGGAGTGCGGGACGCGCTGGCGCCCCATGGAATGGACGCGTTCCACGTCGTCACGTTGTTGGGTGGAGCCGTGGCGGTGCTGCTCGCCTCGCTCGCGCTGCACCATGGCGTGGAGCGGCCCGCGCTGAAGTGGCGGGAGCGGCTGGAGCGGGGGCTCACCTCCAGGAAACCGCAGGCGCAGCCCTCTGTTCCCTGAACGGCGGCCCGCGCTTCTGCTCGACAGAAGCCGCACAAGGGGGTGGCCCTGGGCCCGGGCGTCGCGTGCGCGCTAGACCTCGCGCATGCGCCCCTTCCTGACGGCGACGTGGCGGTACCTGCTGATGCTCAACTACGAGGTAGATCCGGCGGTTCTGCGGCCCCTCGTCCCCCGTGGCACGGAGCTCGACGCGTGGCAGGGCCGCACGTTCGCGAGCATGGTCGGCTTCCGCTTCCTCGACACGCGCGTGCGGGGACTCGCGGTGCCGTTCCACCGGGACTTCGATGAGGTGAACCTGCGCTTCTACGTGCGCCGCCTGGGCCCCGAAGGCTGGCGGCGCGGCGTGGTGTTCGTGCGCGAAATCGTGCCCCGGCTCGCCATCGCCACCGTGGCGCGTGTCCTCTACAACGAGCCCTACGTCGCGCACCCCATGCGCCACGCCGTGAACATGGACGGCGCGGACACCGGCGCGCCCGGCCACGTCGAGTACGCCTGGAAGTCCCACGGCCGCTGGCACCAGCTGTCGGCCCGGACGCTCGGCACACCGGCCGAGAGCGCCCCTGGCTCCCAGGAGGAGTTCATCACCGAGCACTACTGGGGCTACACCGCCCAGCGCGACGGCGGCTGCGCCGAGTACCGCGTGGAGCATCCCCGCTGGACCGTCTGGCGCGCCCAGGAGACCGCCTTCGACTGCGACGTGGCCCGCTTCTACGGCCCCGCCTTCACGGAGTGCCTCCGGGGCACGCCCCACTCCGCCTTCGTGGCCACCGGCTCGGAAGTGTCCGTCTTTCCTGGAAATGAACTCCCGCCCTTGCCAGCCCCGTAGAAATAAATATTCTCAATTCACAAATTGATTTTCTGAAGAATCCACCATGACGACCTCCAAGTCCGCCTGGCCCGTGCCCACCCGCTGCCCCGTCTGTGGAGGCGGCACCGTCATCGAACGGGTGCGCTGCGACGGGTGCGCGTCCGCGGTGGAGGGGCGCTTCACGACGGGCTGGGTGCAGCAGCTGTCGCCGGAGCAGCTCGCGTTCGTGCGCGTGTTCATCGCGTGCCGGGGGAAGATCAAGGACGTGGAGCAGGCGCTGGGCCTCTCCTATCCGACGGTGGTGTCGCGGCTGGACGACGTGGTGGAGGCCCTGGGCCAGGCGCCCGGAGTCCCGCCGCCTCCCACGCCTCCTGCTCCGCCACCTCCGCCCCGGGAGCGTGGCTCTCCGCGCCGGGCGCAGATTCTCGATGACCTCGCGGCCGGGCTCATCGACGCGGACGAGGCCGCTCAACGTCTCAAGAAGGCACGGGAGTAACCACCCATGATGGACCCTGAAGCCACGCCGTCCTCCGACGCCTCGTCTTCTTCGCGCGACGGCACCCAGCGCCACGCGATTCCGTGGGGACAGCACGCGGAGTTGGTGCTGCACGCGCCCGCCGCCACGCTCGTCGTGTCGCCGCTGCCGGAGGGAGAGAAGCCCTACCTGGTGACACACGGCCGGGTGGAGACGCGCATCCAGGAGCATGGCCGGGTGACGAAGGTGGAGCTGATGCCGCGCGAGGCCGGCTTCCTGTCACTGTTCTGGCGCCACGGCGGACAGGCGGAGCTGTTCGTGCCGCCCGACGTGCGCGCGAAGCTCCTGCTGGACGCGGGCGCGGTGCGCATCTCCGGCCTGAAGGACTGCGAGCTGGAGCTGAACACCGACGCGGGCACGGCGAGCCTGCGCGACGTGCACGGCAAGCTCACCCTGCGCACGGGCGCGGGACGGATCATCGGCGAGCGCGTGGGCGGCACCCTCCACGTCCACGCCGCCGCGGGCGCGGTGAAGCTGGACGTGGACGCGCTGGACGTGGGCGAGCACCGCATCGGGACGCAGGTGGGCGCGGTGGAGCTGCGCCTGGTGCCCGGGCTGGACGTGAACATCTCCGCCCATACGTCGCTGGGCACGGAGCAGACGCGCTACCCGTCCAACCCCCAGGCGGCCACGACGATCCTGCTGGAGACGGAGCTGGGCTCGGTACGCATCCGCGAGTCGGGCCGTTCACGCGGCGAGGACGCGGAGGGCTGGGAGGAGGACTCGCTGCGCTGGCAGCGTCAGGCGGAGCGCTGGCAGCGCCGCGCCGAGCGCCACGCGAACCAGTGGGCCCACGCCTGGGCGAACTCCTGGGGCGCGCCGCCCTGGGCGGGCCCGGGCGACCGGCACCACCGGCCGCGGCCGCCCGTGCATCCCCCGTCTCCGCAGCAGGCCCGGGGCATCCCCGACGACGAGATGCGCCGCGTGCTGGATCTGGTGGAGGCCGGCAAGCTCAGCGCGGAGGACGCCCAGAAGCTGCTCAAGGCGATGCAGCGGTGAGGCTCAGGCGCCCTGGGTGAGGAAGCGGAAGGGGCGCACGCAGTCCTCGCGGGTGCACCGGAAGAGGTAGCCCCGGCCGTTGTCGCCGAAGTCCAGGCCGAACGGCATCGCGGCCAGCTGCGCGACGAAGTGCATGGGCGCGTCACAGCACTCCGGCGTGGCCTCGCCGTTGAGCCAACCGGGCACGCCGCCCACCTTGCTCTCCGGCGCCTCCGCCTGCGCGCGGTCCAGCGCCAGGAGCTGCTCCTCGGTGGCCTCGTTGACGTCCACCGACAGGGCCTCGGTGTCCTCGGTGGCGGGCTCGAAGCCGAGCGTCCACTCCGCGTACGGCTTCACCGGCCCCGGCGGCGCGCTCACGGAAGGCGCGCCCGCCTTCACCGGCACGGCCGCGTTGGCGCCCTCCTCCGGGTCCCAGCGGAAACAGACGGTGTCGGGGTTCTCGCACTGGAAGACGTGGACCGACGCGTGCGGCGCCAGGTCCAGCCGTCCTTCGACGTGCGGCAACTGGAAGAGGAAGCGCTGGGGCCCGCCGCACATCGCGCAGGCGGGCCACTCCAGGAGCCCCGGCGCCTCGGGCGTGCCCCCCACCTTCAGCAGGGGGACACCGGTGCGGCCAGGGACGAGCGCCCACAGGGGCGCGAACGGACGGGACATGCCCCGGAGTCTAGAAGTCCGCGATGCGGTCGGCCAGCGACGCGTCGTCCACGAAGGGGTTGCGGTTCTGCTGGTAGGTCTCGATGGCGTCGTTGCGCGCCACCTCCGCCGCGTCCACCTTGTCCAGCGTGTTCCACTGCTTGAGCACGGCCTCGTCGTCCGCGGGGATGTGCTTGTTGTAGACGGTGGAGAAGTAGAACAGCGCGCGCGCCACGTTGCCCTTGTGCTCGTCGGGCGGCTCGAAGACGGTGCGGCCCTTCTCGTCGGTGCCGAACCTGGCGCCGTTCTCCTCCCACTTCACGTTCTTCACCGTGCCGAAGGGGTAGTTGCCGCGGATGGAGTTGGCCTTGCTGTCCGTGGGGAACAGGTGGTGCAGGTCCGCCTTCGCCGCGCCCGTGGCGCCCTTGGACTGGGGCCAGGTGTGCTCGGTGTTCATCACGTTGCTGTTGGGAATCTTGTTCGTCTGCACTTCCTTGCCCGTGTAGACGCACTTCACCTTGCCGTCGTGGTTATCGAGCGTGGTGAAGATGACCTTGCGCGCCTGGTTGTAGCCCAGGTCCTTGTGCTTGCTGACCGCGTCATGCAGCGCGTTGATCAGCGCCTGGTCCTTCAGCCCGTCGTAGCGAGGATCCGACTTGGGCGGCACGTCCTCCACCGGCACCTGCGGCGCGGGCACCGGCGTCGTGGGCGTCGTCGGGGCCTTCTTCGCCGAAGGGCCGGCCTCGAACGTGGAGACCGACGAGAACGCCTTCGGGGTGACACGGGCCGTGTTGGCCGGGGCCGACGCGGAGTTCGTCGAGGGGCGGGTCGCGGAGAGCGGGCGGGACGGGATGATCATGACGGCCCTCAGGATTCGAGGTGGGGGGATGACGCATTGTCGTCCGGACACGGGCCCGGTTGCGTGACGCGCCGCATTTTCCCTCCGAGCCGGTTGGTTTCTCCCGCCCGACCCGGGACATCCCGGGAAATGCCCCACCGCCGGGCTCCGGAGCCGGGGAAAAGCGGGGCTCATCGACGGCACCAGGACGGCCCGGGGGCCTGGCTCCGGGAGCCGGGCGGCCCGGACGGGGCGCACGCTATGCCTCCGGGTGTCGCACCAAATGAGGGGGTTTCGTTCATGAAGGTCGTGATTCCGGGTGGCACGGGACAGGTGGGCGCCCTGCTGGCGCGGGCGTTCACCGCGCGGGGGGATGACGTCGTCCTCATCAGCCGGGGAGGCCAGGGAGAGGCGCGCACGGTGTCCTGGGACGGGCGCACCCTGGGTGACTGGGCGAAGGAGGTGGACGGCGCCGACGCGGTCATCAACCTGGCGGGACGCAGCGTGAACTGCCGCTACACGGAGGAGAACCTGCGCCAGATGATGGACTCGCGGGTGGACTCCACGCGGGTGGTGGGCCAGGCCATCCAGCAGGCCGCGAAGCCGCCGCGCGTGTGGCTGCAGATGAGCACCGCGACGCTGTACGCGCACCGGATGGACGCGCCCAACGACGAGGCCACCGGGCTCATTGGCGGGAACGAGCCGGGGGTGCCCGCGTACTGGAAGCGCAGCATCGACATCGCGCAGGCCTGGGAGCGCACGCTGGCGGAAGCAGACACGCCCCACACGCGCAAGGTGGCGCTGCGCACGGCGATGGTGATGAGCCCGGACAAGGAGGGCATCTTCGACGTGCTCCTGGGCCTGACGCGCCGGGGACTGGGAGGCCCCGCGGGCAGCGGGCGGCAGTACGTGTCGTGGATCCACGGCCGGGACTTCGTGCGAGCGGTGCAGCTGCTGCTGGAGCGCGACGACCTGGACGGGCCGGTGAACCTGGCCTCGCCGAACCCGCTGCCCCAGCGGGAGCTGATGGCGAAGCTGCGCGAGGCGGCGCACGTGAGCGTGGGGCTGCCGGCGGCGAAGTGGATGCTGGAGGTGGGCGCGTTCTTCATGCGCACGGACACGGAGCTCTTGCTCAAGAGCCGCCGCGTGGTGCCCGGGCGGCTGCTGGACGCGGGCTTCACCTTCGAGTACCCCGACTGGGGGACCGCCGTGACGAACCTCGTCGAGCGCTGGCGCGCGGGGAGCGGCCCCGTCCGGAGCTGACCGTGTCCACGAAGCAGTACCGCGTCCGTTGGGGTCGCATCGCCGCGCTGGGGCTCGCGCTGGGCGCGCTGGGCACGGGCGGGTTCACGGCGGCGCGAGGCCTGCGCACGGCCCAGGCGCTGGTGCACCCGGCGCGCATCCCGGTGACTCGGCCCTCCGGCCCGGACGCGCTGCCAGACATGGAGGACGTGTCCTTCGAGGCCGCGGGGCGGAAGCTTCAAGGGTGGTACGTGCCGTCGCGCGACGGGACGGCGGTGGTGCTGGTGCACGGCTTCGCGGACAACCGCACGCGTGTGCTTTTCGAAGCCCGGGTGTTGTCGGAGGCGGGGCACGGCGTGCTGCTCTTCGACCTGCACGGCCAGGGTGAGAGCGAAGGCGACGCGATTGGCTGGGGCGACAGTGAGCGCGAGGACGTGCGCGCGGCCCTGGCCTTCGTTCGGGCCCGGCCGGACGTCACCCCGGGACGCGTGGGCCTGTTCGGATTCTCCATGGGCGGGACGACGGCGCTGCTGGTGGCGCAGGAGGACGCGCGGGTGAGGGCGGTGGCGGCGGCGGGAGCGTTCCCGGACCTGGCGGGGGACATGGGCTCGCACTACGGCCTGAGCACCTGGGCGGTGCTGTGGGGCCTGCGCCGGTCCGGCATCGACGTGGACGCGGTGAGGCCCGTGGACGGCATGTGCCGGCTGGAAGGCCGGCCGCTGCTGCTCATCAACGGAGGCAGCGACCCGGACGGTCCCCAGAAGCTGGACGGCCGCCTCTACCGCGCCGCCTGCGAGCCCCGCGAGCAGTGGCTGGTGCCGGAAGCGGCCCACGGCGAATACGCCCAGAAGGATCCCGAAGGCTACGCCCGCCACCTGCGGGAGTTCTTCGCCCGCGCGCTATGAGCGCTGTCCCCGGGTGACGAGCTCCAACCGGCCGTCTCACTCTCGGCGGCCCCTGGCGACGAACTCCCCGCGGCTGTGGATGCCGGTCTTCTCGAACAGCGACTTGATGTGGACCTTCACCGTCTCCACGGAGCACCCGAGCCGGGAGGAGATCTCCTTGTTCGCCAGGCCTTCGTGAAGACAGTCCGCCACGCGTGACTCCTGGGCGGTGAGCTTCTCCTTCCAGTCCGGGCGCAGCCAGTGGACCCGCTCGTGCATCCGCACCTGCCACAGATTGCGGCCCCCCCAGCTGACGGCGGAGGGACCGAACGTCACGTCCAGCCGGTCCGCGCCGCGCTCCAGCGTGAGGGACTCCAGCCGCGGATCCACCGCGACATCGAAGCGGGACAGCGCCCTCACCCGCTCCGCCCAGGCGCGGGGAACCCCGTCGCTGAGTTCATGGGACGGAAACCACCGCTCCAGCAGCGGAATGGCCGGCCCCGTGTCCACCACCTTCCGCCCCAGGCTGTTGAGCACCAGCACCGGGCTCGCCCCCATCGCGATGGCCTTCAGCAGGTCCCGCTCGAAGCGCACGGCGTAGAGTTCCTGGAGCCGCGCCACCGCCCGGGAGATGTACGGGATGATCTGCTGCAGGAACCACTGCGCCCGGAGCGTGAAGGGCCGGGTGGACTCCCGGTACATCGCGATGCCGCCCTTCAGGTCCTGCTCCGTGAAGAGGAGTGACGCCAGCACGCGCTTGAGCTTCAGCCCCGCGCCCTGGCTGCGCCGGAAGGTCTCCGTCTCCACCAGCGCCTGCCCCCGCAGCATCTGCTCGTCGCTGAGCACCAGGTTGGGCTGCACCACCGTGGCGCGGAAGACGAAATCCTCCTGCACCCACTCCGCGTAATCCTTGAGGAGGGGGTGGACGGTGTCTGTCTTCCACTGCAACCCCGCCGTCCCATCCGGGTTCGCGCAGCCCACCGCGAGGTGGTCCGCCTCGCAGAGCGAGAGGAGCGCCCGGGAGAGGGCTTCATAGACGTCCTCCAGCGTCCGGGCGTTGCCCAGCGCTTCCTTCAACTCCGCGACCAACGCCTGCTCACGCGACAGGAACTTCCGTGCCTTGCCCATGGGTACGACCCCCGTTTGCAATACCCATCAAGTATTACGAGGGCGGAAACAGGGCCCATCCCCCCAAAGAGGTATGGCGGGCCTGCCGGGCGTGGCCGCCTGCTACGCGCGGCGACCCTCGGTGAGGAACTTCATGCGGGCCCGGTCCCGGCCCCGGCTCTGGGTCCCGGTCTTCCGGTAGATGGCCTTCACCTGATCCTTCACCGTCTGCACCGACTTCTTCATCTGGCGCGCCATGTCCTGGTTCGACAGGCCCTGGTAGAGACCATCCGCCACCACGCGCTCCGCGGGCGACAGCAATCGCAGCCAGTCCTCCCGCAGCCAGTGCGGACGCTCGACGATGCGGACCTGCCACAGGGGATTGCCTGCCCAGGGGATGGTGGAGAGGGAGAACGTCACCTGCAATTGCTCTCCGTCCGCATCCCGCGCATCCCTGAGCAGGTCCGGGGGGAACATCCCCTTCACGCGCGACAACGCCTCCACGCGCTTCACCCACGCCTGGGGAATCCCCTGCGGCGTCAGCTCCGAGCGCGAGAACCACTTCTCCAACAGCCGCGTGGCCGCGTTCGTCCGGACCATCTCCCGGCCCCAGGGCGTCAGCACCAGCAGGGCCCCGGGCTCGACGGCGCTGGCCTTGAGCAGGTCCAACTCCAATCCCTGCGCATGGAGCTTCTGCACCCGGCTGACCGCGCGGTGGATGGCGGGCACCAGTTGCTGCAACAGCTGCTGGCTGCGCGCCGGGAAGGGCCGGGAGGCCTCGCTGTAGACCGCGAGCCCGCCCTTGAGGCCCTGCTGCTCTTCAATGAGCAGCGTCGCCATCACGTGCCGCAGGTCCAGCCCCGCCTCCACGCTTCGCTGACGGGTCTCCATGGCGTCCAGCTTCTGTCCCCGGAGCATCTCCGCCGTGCTCAACACGCGGTTGGGCTGGGCAATCGTGGCCTGGAAGACGAAGTCGTTCGTCACCCAATCGGAGTAGTGCTTGAGCAGGGGCATCGTCGTGCGGCTCGTCCACTGGAGCCCCACGGAGCCATCCAGGTTGGCGCAGCCCAGCGCGAAGTGGTCCGCCCGGCACAGCTGGAGGACACGCGCCTCCAGGACGTCGTGGATGTCCTTGTAGCTGCCGACGTCAATCAGGTCCGTCAGCAGCTCCGTCCGAATCGACTCTTCACGTGACGTGAATCGCAAGGCCCTACCCATGCGGAGTGCCTCCCCAGGCAATGCCATCCATCCCAAGCATGACACGGAGGAGCCCTACGGCTGGAAGCCCCTCCCCCACC
>NZ_RAWN01000377.1:0-3482 GCF_003668895.1 Corallococcus sp. AB045 | reverse complement strand
CCCATGGCCCCGCCGCCCCATCCGCTGGAGGACGAGTGGTTGTGGGGATGGGACCCCACGCCGGGCATCGTGTCCGTCTGGGCGGAGCCGGACGGGCGAGCCTTCATCTGGAAGCGGCAGCCGGGCACGCACACGCGGCTGCGCGAGGACGCGAGGTACCGGCCCTGGGTGTTGCTCGCGTCGCTCCAGGACCTGGAGCACCTGGGGGACGCGCTCCGCCCGGAAGGCCTGCCGCCGGTGCCGGGCGCGATGACTTTCCGTGAGCTGGAGGGCCCCGGCGCGCTGCGCTTCCTCGTCAGCGCGGATGACGGCCGCGCGCTGGCGTCCGCGGTGCTCAAGGGCGCATCGAAGCGGTTGGACCAACGCGTGGGCCACCTGCGCGACCTGGGCCCAGCCGCGGCGCTGGTGCTGCCTCCAGAGGAGCAGTACCTGGTGGCCACCGGCCGCACGTACTTCCGCGACCTGGTCTTCGACGACCTGAGAAGGCTCCAGTTCGACCTGGAGACCACCGGGCTGGACCCATCCAGGGACCGCATCTTCCTCGTGGCGGTGAGGGATGCGGACGGCCGCGCGGAGACGCTGGAGGTGACGGCGGACGGCGACGCGGGCGAGGCGGACCTGCTGCGCCGGCTGGTCGCGCGCATCCGCGAGGCCGACCCCGACGTGGTGGAGAACCACAACCTGCACGGCTTCGACCTGCCCTTCCTGGACCAACGCGCGAAGCGGCTGAACGTGCCGCTGGCGCTGGGCCGAGCGGGACTGCCGGGCCTGCGCCACCGCCCCTCGGCGAGAGGCGCCGCGCTGAACCGGGGCCCTGGAGGCCGTGACGCGGACGCCATGCGCCGCGCGCGCTACACCGTCCCCGGCCGCGAGTTCATCGACACGCTGGACGCCGTGCGCCGCCATGACTTCGCCGCCCGCGACCTGCCCGGCCACGGCCTCAAGGCGGTGGCGCGGCACCTGGGCCTGTCCGGGCCCGACCGTGAGCTCATCCCCGGCGCGCGCGTGCACGATGTCTTCCTGAAGGATCCGGAGCGCGTGCGCCGCTACGCGCGCGAGGACGTGACGGAGGCCGCGGGGCTGGCGCACCTGTTGGGCGGCGCGGCGTTCGCGCTCGCGCGCATGGCCCCCCGGCGCTACGAGCGGCTGGCGGACGCGGGCCCGGCGACGGGCGTGTTGGATCCGCTGCTGGTGCGCGCCTACGTGCGCTCGGGCGCGGCGCTGCCCGGGCACGAATCCGGCGACGGCACGTCCCACAGCGGCGCCGCGCTGCACCTGTTCGCCACCGGCGTCGCGCGCCACATCGTGAAGGCGGACGTGGCCAGCCTCTACCCGTCGCTGATGCGCCAGTACCGCATCGGGCCGAAGCGCGACCGGCTGAACGCGCTGCTCGCGCTGGTGGACCGGCTGGTGGATCAGCGCCTGGACGCGAAGGCCAGGGCGAAGAAGGCCCCGCCCGGCTCACAGGAGCGCCACACGCACGAAGCGATTTCGGCGGCGATGAAGATCCTGATCAACTCCGCCTACGGCTACCTGGGCGCGGTGGGCCTCACCCGCTTCTCGGACGTGCACGCCGCCAACGAGGTGACGCGGCGCGGACGCGAGCTGCTGGGCCTGATGTGCCGCGAGCTGGCGCACCGGGGCGTGACGCTGCTGGAGGCCGACACGGACGGCGTCTACTTCGCGGTGCCGGAAGCCTGGACGGAGGTCGACGAGCGCCGCGTGGTGTCGGAGGTCGCGGCCCTGCTGCCGCCGCGCGTGAAGCTGGAGTTCGACGGGCGCTACGCCGCCATGCTGTCGCACGAACCGAAGAACTACGCGCTCCAGCCCTACGCCGGCCCCCTGCTGCTGCGCGGCGTGGCCTTCCGCTCCAGCCGCGCGGAGCCCTATGGAGAGGACTTCCTGCGCCGCTCCCTCCAGCACCTCCTGGCCGGCGACGTGCGCGCCGTGCGCGACACGTACGAGGACGCGGTGATGGCGCTCAGGCGGCGCCAGGTGCCCACCTTCGAGGTCTCCGCGCAGGTGCGGCTGACCAAGTCCCCCTCGCAGTACCTGGCCACGCGCAAGCAGCGCAGGGAACTGCCGTACGAAGCGCTGCTCACGAACGGCCGCGAGCACTGGTCCCTGGGCGAGCGCGTGCGCATCTACCGCGCCACCGGCGGCCGCGCGGGCCTGCTCCCGGAAGCGCTCACCGAGGACGGCGAACCCGCCCCGCGCCCCGCTCCGGGCGAGCCCACGGGCGACGACACGCGCAACTACGACGTCGAGTACTACGTGCGCCTGCTCAAGGACTCCTTCGCGGCCCGGCTCGCGCGAGGCCTGGCCCCGGAGGACTTCGCCACCGTGTTCGCGGACCCGGATCAGCCCTCCCTCTTCACCCCGTCCCTCGCGGACGCGCGGCCCGTGCTCAACGTCGTGAGAGAGCCCAGAGGCCCGGAGTTCGGTGAGGACACGCAGGTGGTTGGAGCCCCGCCCTTCTCACCGTGACTGGAACCCTGCCGTGTCCCGGTTGCTCCGGGAGTCAGTGGGAGGCTTCTGCTACGTTGCGTCAACTTCGATGGCCTTCTCGTTGATGAAGCGTCTCCCGCCGCGCGCGCTGGTGGTTCCCGGCACCGTGGCTCTGCTGCTCCTGCTTCCCTGGCTCATCTATTGGAGCGCGGTCATCCACCGGTATGGCCTGCGTGACGACTACGCCATCCTGCGCGAGGCGCGCGAGGAGCCGGGGAAGATCCTCCGTTTCTGTGCGTCGCAGGGCCGCCCGCTCTACGGCTGGATGCTGGAGGCGTCCGCGAAGGCGGCCGACGGCATCGACGGGCTGGTGGGGCTGCGTCTGATGGGCGTGGCCGGCCTGGGCGTGCTCGCGGCGGCGGTGTTCCTGCTGCTGCGCAAGGAGGGCTGGAGGCCGGGCTCCGCCGCGCTGCTGGCGGGGTTTCTCACGGTGACGCCGTCCGCGCAGGTCATCGCCAACTGGAGCATCTGCTGGCCGCAGGCCCTGGCGCTGATGCTGGGCCTGGGCGCGTTCGCCTTCGCCCGCCGCGCCATCGGTCCGCCGGGAGCGGAGGCCCCCGTCCGGTGGCCGTACGCGCTGGCGGCGGTGGGGACCATGGCCACCGCGACGCTCATCTATCAGGTGAGCGGCCTGTTCTCCGCGGTGCTGCTGGCGGCGTCGCTGGTGGTGCACCGCGACGTGTCGCTGAAGGACACCGCGCGCTGGATGCTCAAGCACCTGCTGGTGATGGTCGCGGGCCTGGCGCTCGCGTACGCCGTCACCCAGGTGCTGTTCAAGACGGGCGTCTTTCCGCCCTCGCCCCGGCTCAGCTTCGAGAAGCACTGGGTGGACAAGACCGTCTGGGCGCTCACGCACGTGTTCCCCAACGCGCTCGCGCTGTCCGCGCTCAACGAGGCGCCGGGGGGCGACATGGACGGCTACCGGGCCATGGTGGTGCTGACGCTGACGCTGCTGGGCATGGGCATCGCTGTGG
>NZ_RAWN01000376.1:0-3482 GCF_003668895.1 Corallococcus sp. AB045 | reverse complement strand
GTCCCGGCCGCCCCCCTGGCCGGGGCCCCGTCCTATTCCGAAATAATTTCAAGGACTTGGCCGTAAGTCGTGGGTTTGACGCCCGCCCAGCGATGGCACCTGCCTTGCTCAAGGTCCCATCTGGGGCTGGCTTTCTCCCGGAAGCGTGATGGAACTCTTCTTTCGCAAGTACTTCTGGAGCGTGAACCTGTTGTTCATCCTGCTCGTCGCCCTGTTGGCGGCGCGCACGGTGAACCTGTTCGTCGAATCCTCCATCTCCCCCGCGCCCGCGTCCGAGGCTCCCGCCCGCGTCGCGCAGCGCACCCACGCCGCGGACAGCGGCCTGGCCACCATCGACGCGGAGCGTCTGTCGCGCCTCACCGGTGTGAAGCTGCCCGCGGAAGAGGTCGCGGTGAGGGAGCCGCCCACGTCGCCGGAGTTCGACGCCAACGCCCCGCCGGCCAAGAGCGGCCTGCGCGTGAAGCTGTTGGGCACGCTCGTCGCGGCCAACCCGGACTGGTCCTTCGCGTCCATCCAGGACATGAACACGCAGCGTTCGCAGACGTACATGATCGGCAACAGCCTGATGGGCGCCACCGTCATGGAGATCGAACGCGAGCGCGTGATCATCAACAACAACGGCCGCCGCGAGTTCATCGACGGGCAGCCCGGTGACGGCGCCGTCGCCGCCTACACCCCGCCCCCCGTGGCGCCCACCGCCACCCCGACCAACAACCTGGGCAACGGCATCAAGTCCACCGGTGAGAACGAGTACGAAGTCCCCAAGGCCGAAATCGACAAGACGTTGAGCAACCTCAACGACGTGGCGATGCAGGCGCGCATCGTGCCGGCCTTCAAGGACGGCCAGGCGGTGGGCTTCAAGCTGTTCTCCATCCGCCCGGACAGCATCTATTCGAAGATCGGCGTCCAGAACGGTGACGTCATCCGCCGCATCAACGGCTTCGACATGAACAGCCCCGAGAAGGCGCTGGAGATCTACTCGAAGCTGAAGGACTCCTCCCGTATCGAGATCGAGATCGAGCGCAACGGCGCGCCGATCCGCAAATCCTACAACGTCCGTTAAACACCCCCGTCAAAGCGCCCGCTCCTCCATGAAGACGACGCTCCCGTCCTGGATGCTCTGCCTGTGCCTCGCGCTCTCCGTTCCCGCGTGGGCCCAGCGCCGTCCTACACAGCCCGGCACCCCGGCCCCCGCTCCCGCGACCCCGGGGGACCGTGACCGTGGCCGAACCATCACCCCGCAGGGCGAAGGCAGCGCCGCGCCCGCCGAGAACCAGGGCCCCCGCCAGACACCCACGTGCGAGCAGGCCCGGCGCAACGCGCGCTACGGCATCTACTTCGACAAGGTGGACATCGAGAAGCTCGTCCAGACCGTGTCGGACGCCACCTGCCGCACGTTCATCCTCCCGGAGAACGTGCGCGGGAAGATCTCCATCATCGGCCCGGAGAACGGCCGCGTGGAGGTGGACGCGGACTCGTTCTACTCCGCGTTCCTCGCCGCGCTCGACGCGAACGGGCTGGCCGTCTACCCGTACGGCCGCTTCCTGAAGATCGTCGACAAGCGCTCGGCGAAGCAGAACCCCATCCCGACCATCGTGGACGAGGACACCCCGTACACGACGAACGAGCAGATGGTCACCAAGCTGTTCAAGATCAAGTACGTGGAGGTGGAGCCGCTGCGCGGCGTCCTCCAGCAGCTCGTGTCCAAGGACGGCGACACCATCCCGTACCCGCCGGACACCATCATCGTCAACGACGTGGGCTCCAACATCCACCGCCTGGAGCGCCTCATCAACCAGTTGGACAGCCGCTCCTCCAGCGACGAGATGCGCATCATCCAGGTGCAGTACGCCACCGCGCAGGACGTGGCCAACACCATCCAGAAGCTCTTTGAAGCCAAGGCCGGCGCGGGCGGCCGCGCGGGTCAGCGCCCCGGCAACTTCACGCAGGGCGCCCCCGGCCAGCCTCCTCCGGGCACGGAAGGCGTCGCCGGCGGCACGGAGTCGGGCGGCGTTGTCACGCTGTCGCAGATCATCCCGGACGAGCGCACCAACAAGCTCATCATCGTGGCCAGCCCCGCCGCCTTCGGCCGCATCCAGGACCTGGTGCGCGAGGTGGACATCCCGTCTGGCAGCGGCAACAAGATCAACGTCTACCCGCTGGAGAACGCCAACTCGGAGGAGCTGGCCAGCACGCTCCAGTCGCTCGCGCAGGGCACCGCCAACCGCCCCCAGCGCGGCCCCATCCCGCAGCAGCCGCAGGGCCTGCCGCGCGCGCCCGCCCAGGCCGCGGAGCTGTTCAGCGGCGAGGTGAAGATTTCGGCGGACAAGGGCACCAACTCGCTGGTCATCGTCGCCAGCCAGGGTGACTACAAGAACATCGTCCAGATCATCCAGCAGCTGGATCAGCCGCGCCGCCAGGTGTTCGTGGAGGCGGTGATCATGGAAGTGAACCTGGACCGCAACAGCGAGTTCGGCATCAACTTCCACCAGGGCTTCAGCCTCAAGACGGATGACGGAGCCATCCCCGGCATCCTCGGCACCAACTACTCCGGCGGCGGCGTGCCCCCGTCCTTCTCCCTGGCGAACCTGGCCAGCATGGGCGGCTTCCTCGCCGGCATCCAGGGCCCCGTCCTGCCGGAGCTCAAGAACCTGGGCATCGACATCCCGGCCTTCGGAGTGGTGCTCAACGCCATGCAGCAGTCGTCCGACGTGAACGTGCTGTCCACGCCGCACCTGCTCACCAGCGACAACGAGGAGGCCGAAATCACGGTGGGCCAGAACGTGCCCTTCCAGTCCGGCTTCACCCCGTCCGCGCTGGGCAGCTCGCTCGGCGGCACCGGCACCGGCGCCAACGGCGTGCAGGCCTCGCTGCTGGGCTCACTGGGCGGCCTGGGCTCGCTGTACGCGCCCATCACCCGCCAGAACGTGGAGCTGAAGCTCACCGTCAAGCCGCAGATCAACGAGAGCGACTTCATCCGCCTCGTCATCACCGAGCAGACGGAGGAGATCGCCTCCTCGGACCCCGTCCTGGGCCCCACGACGTCCAAGCGCAGCGCGAAGACGACGGTCATCGCCAAGGACATGGAGACGGTGGTGATTGGCGGCATCATGCAGGACCGCACGCTGGAGTCCGTCTCCAAGGTGCCGGTGCTGGGTGACATCCCCCTCTTGGGCCACCTGTTCCGCGACACCACGCGCCGCAAGACGAAGACGAACCTGCTGCTCTTCCTGACGCCCTACATCATCCGTGGCCAGGAGGACTTCCGTCGCATCTTCGAGCGCAAGATGAAGGAGCGGCAGCAGTTCGTGGAGCAGTTCTACGGCCAGGTCCCCGGCTACGACGTCGCGGTGGACTTCAGCCGCAAGCCCGGCCCCCTGTCGCGCATGAACCAGGCCGTCATCAAGGAAGAGAAACGGGTGGAGAACGGCGGCAGCGGCACGGCCAACGAGCGCGTCATCCGTCCGGCCGGCTCCCCGGCC
>NZ_RAWN01000375.1:0-3512 GCF_003668895.1 Corallococcus sp. AB045 | reverse complement strand
AGGAAGAAGAGCACGCCCCCTACCCCCACCAGCGACGCGGGATTGGAGCTCAGGGGGCCGGGCCGGAGATCCTTCACGCGCACGGTTCCCGCCGGGGTGCCATCGCTCTTCCAGACTTCGGCGCCCCCCACCCCATCGTCGGCCACGAAGAAGAGCGTCCCGCCCACGTCCACCAGCGCCCGGGGGTTGGAGCCCGCGGCCCCCGGCATGATGTCGCGCACGAGCACGGTCCCCGCCGCGGTGCCGTTGCTCATCCACAGCTCCGGGCCGCTGACGCCATCGTTGGCGACGAAGAAGAGCGTATTGCCCACGGCCGTCAGGGACGCGAGGCCCGAGCTGGTGGCGCCCGGCCAGATGTCACGCACGCGCACGGTCCCGGCGCTGGTACCGTCGCTCTTCCACAACTCCCGGCCACCGACGCCATCGTCGGCTTCCAGGAAGAGCACGTTGCCCACGGACGTGAGCTGTAAGGGCTCGGAGCTGCTGTTGGGATAGATGTTCTTGACCAGGACGATGCCGGAGGTGCCATCGGTCCTGCACAGCTCGTAGTCACTGTTACCGGGGTCGGGGGAGCATGCGAAGAAGACCGAATCCCCCAGGGCCGTCATGGCGGAGGTACCCGAACGGTGGATCCAGCCAAGGGAGACCTTCGACACCAGGCGGCTCCCCGCGCGGGTGCCATCGGTCACCCAGAGATTCGTGAGTTGCGAAGTGGAGAGGAGGAAGAAGAGCTTCCCGTTCGCGGGCGTGAGGCTGATGGGCGCCGCTTGCACGTTGGTGCTGGGATCGCCCGCGATGGAAACGGTCCCGGCGCTGGTACCGTCGCTCCTCCACAGCTCATACCCACCCCACGAAGGCCACGGCAACCCTGCTCCCCGTCGGGCGACGAAGTAGAGGACCCCGTCCATGGCGGCCTGGCGGACCGGCTCGAAGGGCGTGGAGGGAACAACCTCCATCTGCAGCACACTGACGGGCCCCTCCGCGCTGCCGTTGCTCGTCCAGAGCCCGGGGCCCAGGAGGTCGCTCGTCGCGGAGAAGAAGAGGGTGTCATTCACTCCGACCAGGGAATGGATGTCGGAACTCGCATCCCCGGGTCGCAGGTCCTTGATTCGCTGGAGCCTGGCGTTGAAGGGGCCTTCCAGTTTCTGGGAGGAACGCGCCAGCACCGGGGCTGAAGGTCCGGAGGGTGCGGGGACCTCGCTGCATCCGCCCACCACCGCGAGCACCAGCAGCCCCCATGAACACAACTGCCGCCCGCTCAGCATGACCTGTCCCCTGGCGTCGACACGTGAGCCAGGAAAGGCATCTCGTGGTCTGGCGCCAGGACGGTTCATGCCTGGGCTCGCCCGATGAAATCAATCCGGGTCGGGGATGCGTCACCCCTCCCGCCGGCAGACCTCCTCGGATCTCAAGGATTTCAGGCCGAAGCCAGCTCGTTCAGTCCGCGAGGATCCACTTGAGGACCCCAGAGGCATTCACGAAGGCTCCCAAGACAAGAGACGCCCCTCCGAGAGCGTGAATGCAGGGCCAGGCCGTCGCGCGATTCGACGAACCCGATAGCGGGCGGTCCCTCTTTCCCCCATGTGTCGGTCCCCTTCGTGGGCGGCTCGCATGTCGTGCTGTGTACCCTACCTTCATGCGCGTGCGGACATGGCCGTGCCAATCCAGCGCGCCTACTGGGTGGAGTCGAGCAGGTTGAGCATGGAGCCCATGAAGAGATAACCGGCGCCTCCGTGCAGGGGCGGCGGGGCGTTGTTCCGCATCCACCCGATGAGCTGCTCCGGAGTGCCGCCAGGGTTGGCCTCTCGCGCCTGCTGGTAGAGGCCCATGAGGAGATTGAAGCCCGTCACCTCGACGCTGGAGTTCATTCCGGGAGGCACCACCAGGTCCAGGACGCGGCCGACCTCCTCCGGGCTCAGTTCCAATCCCTGGGCAAGGAGCGCCAGGCGGGTCGTGTCCGTGAAGCGCGGGATGATTTCGTTCATCCGCTGATAGTCAATTCCCAGGTTGGACAGCTCTCGCACCTGGGTGCCGTAGTTGAACCCCAGGTTCACTCGCATCTGCGCGTCGGGGATTCCCAGCTGGGTCGCGCGCTCGAGGCAGGCCTTGGCCGCCTCCTCACGATGGATGCCCTTCTCCCAGGCCTTGCCGAGCTCCGTGACGAGGAAGGTGGTGGCGGCCACGCCGATTCCCACGGGGCCGCTGACGAGTCCGAGCACGGAGGCCGTGGAGACGATGCCGCCGAAAGCCTGAGCCCCGGCCTGGACGTAGGTGCCCATGTTCCGGTCCGCCTGACCAAGGAGGTTCAGCACCCGGAGCCCCGCGGTCGCCGCGCCCAGGATGGTGCCGAGCTTGCCCAACAGCATCGGGGCTCCACCGAGGTCCGGCTGGAAGCCAACCCGCGAGACAACGCTCCCCACCCCCTTGAGCGCCATGCTGACGGCCGACGCCGACATGCCGGCGTTCCCCAGCGGTTGGATGAGGAGCTTGAGGGCGGCCGAATCCTGGAGGAGCTCCGGACTCTGGAGCATCGCCATGGACAACGCCGCGGAGACCAGGGCGGTGGCTCCCGGCGTGCCCAGCTTGCCCGCCTCCGCCGCCAGGTTCTTGAGGGCCCCCACGTTTCCGGAGGCCACACTCGACAGGTGGCCCAGCATCACCTGGGGGTCGGCTCCGAGGATGCGCTCCTGGACGCCCTCGGGCATCTGCTGGATGAGCGTCGTCACCTCCGCGATGGCCTTGCCGGAGGACTGGCCGGAGGCCAGGGCACTCGTCAGGGTGGCGTGGATGGCCGGGCCGTAGACGTCCTGCTCCAGATACTGACCCGCGGGGTCGCCGAGCTGTTGCAGCAACTGGTTCTCGGACGCGTTCAGGTAGGCCACCGCCGTCGCCGCACGCGGCGAGTCGGCCACCAGCCGCAGGGCCTGCTGCACGGGCACGGCATGAAGCCCGAGCATGTACGGCGAGATGCCCTGGACGTCCTTGAGATAGGCCTCGATGTTGGCGCCTTCGGCTTCCAGGTGGTCGGCCAGCGCCCCCACGGCGGCATCCCGGGCCGCGTAGGCCTCCGCGTGCTCGGCGCGGAAGGACTGGATGAAGGACTCCCGCTCCTCGGGCGTCAGGAGGGGGCCGAGGATGGCCAGCTCCTCCGCGAGCTTCCGCTCCACTGCATCCAGGCGGGCCTGGGCCGCCTGGGCATTCTTCACGCGCGTCTCCAGCACGGCGTACGCCCCGGCCCCCGTGAGTGCGCGAGCCTCGGAGGCCTGCTGCACGCCGCCCGCCGTTCCATCGAAGAACAGCGGCTTCATCGCGTTGCCGGAGCCACCCGCCCCCGCGGGCGCGGCTTGAAGCCCCGTGGCCGGCGTGCCCCCGTTCTGCGCGGACCACTGGCGCAGCGCGGCCTCGCGACGATTCGAGGGCTCGAAGAGGCTCTGCTGCCGCGCGGGCGTGCGCAACGGCTGCGGGGCGGCGGGCGGCGCCGCCGGTGGGGCCGTGGGCTCCTGGCGGGGAAG
>NZ_RAWN01000374.1:0-3524 GCF_003668895.1 Corallococcus sp. AB045 | reverse complement strand
GTGGAAACCGGAGCCTCCGACGTCTCCCTCCTGAGGGGCCTGCTGTGGGCCGCGGAGCCCGCGCCGGAGGAGATCCGCACGCTCGCCATCGAGGACCTGGCGCTCCTGGGTGACGCGCGCGCCCTGGACCCGCTGGCCGCGTTCATCTGGGACCCGAACCCGCGCATCCAGCAGGCCGCGTTGCGCGCGGTGGCCCTCTTCCAGCACCGCCGCGCGGAGGAGATCCTGGGCAACGTCGTGCGCCACCCGCGCCTGCCGGACGCGCTGAAGATTCAAGCGCTGGGAGGTCTTCTGTATCAGCGCACCCCCACCGCCCGCCGGGTGGTGCAGGACGTGGCCGCGGACAGCCGCGTGGGCTACGCGGTGCAGAACGCCGCGCGCTCGGTGGCGTCACAGTGGGAAGCCGCCCCGGCCGCCTCGCCCTGAAACACGCCTGCTTGTCTGCCCTCCAGGCCTGACGCCGCGCCAGCCCGCCGGGCCGATTCCTGGAGTGCGCGCGTGTATGGGTTAGACTGGGGCGCATGAAGATCACCCCCCTCGACATCCGGCAGAAGCGCTTCGAGACGGTGATGCGCGGCTTCGCGCGTCCCGAAGTCGGCGCGTACCTGGAGCTGATCGCCGGCGAGTTCGAGGAGGTGGTGAAGGAGAACATCGCGCTCAAGGAGGAGCTGAAGCGCACGCAGGCGCGGCTCGAGCAGCATCAGGAGCGCGAGCGCACCCTCCAGGAGACGATGGTCACCGCCCAGCGCATCAGCGAGGACCTGAAGGACGCCGCGAAGAAGGAAGCGGAGATCATCATCGCGGACGCGGAGCACCAGGCGGAGAAGATCGTCCACGGCGCGCACCAGCGGCTGGTGCAGGTGGTGGAGGACATCAACGAGCTCAAGCGCCAGCGCACTCAGTTCGAATCGCAGGTGCGCTCCGTCGTGGAGGCCCACCGCAAGCTGCTGGAGACGTTCGCCGCGCCCACCTTCGCGGACCGCGACTACGCGCGCGTGGAGGACAACGTCGCGTTCCTGTCGCAGAAGAAGGCCACCTCCAACGACTAGCGCCCGCGCATGACCGCCCCCTGGCTCAAAGCCGTGCAGACCGGGGTGGAGCTGACGGTGCTCGTCCAGCCGCGCGCGTCCCGCACCCGGGTGGTGGGCGAGCATGACGGCCAGCTGAAGATCCAACTCGCCGCGCCGCCCGTGGATGGCGAAGCGAATGCGGCCCTGGTGGAATTCATCGCCAAAACGCTGGGCGTGCCGCGTCGCCAGGTGACACTCGTGGCGGGTGACACGTCGCGCCGTAAGCGATTGAGGGTGGAAGGGGTTGATGCGGCGGCGGCCGAGGCTGTTATCTCTGGTGGACCGTGAGGCCACGCATGCTCCGCCTGTTCGCCTTCCTGATGATGCTGCTGGCCTCGCCGGGCGTGTTCGCGCAGGAGGCAGGTCCGCGGGGCATCCACGCCACGGAGGCCGTCGTCACGGACACCGCGCTCGTGCCCCACGCCCGCCCGGCCATCGTCGCGGGGGAGCTGAAGACGCAGCGCTTCGTCATCCTGCACACCGCGAAGGCGGCGGGCGCGGCCAAGGCCCTGGCCGGGCAGATTGAAGGCGTGCGGGACGCCTTCGGCGCGATGCTCGGGCGAGACTGGCCGGGCACCACGGAAATCCGCCTGGGCGTGGGCCGCCAGGAGTTCGAGGCCCTGGCGCTCCCCGGTGGCAAGCCTCCGGGCTGGGCCGTGGCGCTCGCCTACCCCGGGCATCAGATCATCCTGCTGGACGCGCTCAGCCTGAGCGACGCGGAGGGGCCCACCACGCTGCGGCACGAGCTGGCGCACGTGGCGCTGGGCCAGCTGGCGAAGGACTGGCCGCGCTGGTTCCAGGAGGGCGTGGCGCAGAACCTCACCGACGAGCGCTACTCCGTCGCCCACTACGGCGCCCTCTTCCGCGCGGTGACGCAGGAGCGCGTCTTCCACTTCGAGGACCTGTCCGACGACTGGCCGGACGTGCCCGCGGACGTCGAAATCGCCTACGCGCAGAGCGCCGCCTTCGTGGCCTTCCTCACCGGCAAGCACGGCTCGCACGCCATGGGCCTGCTGGTGGACGGCGTGCGCGCGGGTGAGCCCTTCGAGCAGGCCTTCGGCAAGGCCTTCCGCACGTCGCTGCTGCTGGAGGAGCAGGACTGGCGCGAGGGGCTCGCGGCCCGCTACGGCTGGCTGCCGCTCACCACCAGCTCCGCGCTCCTGTGGCTCACCGCCTCCGTGCTGTGCGTGGCCGCCTTCGTGCGCCGCATGCGCCAGAAGGCCGCGCGGATGACGGAGCTGGCCGCGGAGGACGCCGCCGAGGACGCCGCGCTGCGCCTGCTCGCCGCCGCCCGCGCCGCGGGGCCCATCCCCGTGGACGGCTCCGAGCCGCTGTCCCCCGCCCTGCCCTGGCCGGAATGGCCCGGCGCCACCACGCCCGCGGCTCCGCCCAATCCGTCCGCTCCCAGCCAGCCTGAGGCCCTGGAGGGCGCGCCGGAGGCCCTGGAGTCGGGCGCGGGCCATCCGGAAGGCCCGGACGGTTCGGACGCGGATGACGAGGAGCCGGAGTCCTCCAGCGGCGAGTACGAGCTGGACGGCGAGGCCCCGTCGGGCCGCCCGCCCAAGCCGACGCTCCACTGAGAGGCGCGGCGTGCCCAGGCAGGGAAGGTTCTTCCCCTGCCCCCCGCCTTTCAACATCCGCCCCGTAGGATTTACGTCCTCCGGCCACCCTTCAGGGCAGCCCCATTGCCCAAGTGGGCGGATTCACTGGGAACCAGCAACCGTCTGGCGTTGGCAAAGCCCTTGCTATGTCTTTGTTCGCGATGCGGACGACAACGGACATGGCGGCGGAGCGGGGACGGAAGAAGGCCGGGGCGGCCCGGGTCTTCAGCAAGCAGCCGGAGCGCATCGCGGCCCTGTGGCGGCGGATGCGGCTGGCGGCGCACGAGGGCCAGGGCGTTCCCGGCGCCAGCCTGCTGGACGGACTGGTGGAGCCCTTCGTCCGCGAGCTGGGGCTGACGCTGGAGGGCGTGGAGTCCAGCCCCTGGAGCCGCACCCGCGCGGTGCTGCGCCTGGCGCCGGAGCGTGGCGCGCGGGCCCTGCACGACGAGTTCGCACTGCTGCGGCGGTGCCTGGTGGACGCCCTGGAGGTGCTGGGCGGTGGAGACACGGAGCGCCAGCGCATCAACCGCGCGATTGACGAGGCCGTGGACAGCGCGGTGGCGCTGCTCCAGCGGATGGCGGACCCGAAGGCGGATGGGCCCCGGGTGCCGTTCGGCGGTCTGGTGGTGGAGTACTTCGAGCGGCCGTCCCACGCGCGCCGGGCCCCCATGGGCCGCCGCGACGAGCGGTCCGCCATGCATTGAGAGGGATTCAACGGCGCGCGGGAGGCGCCAGGGTTTTGTCGTAACGGTTTGCCGATCCGTCCGGCTTGACACTCCTCACTGAGGAAGGGTCCGGGGGCTGGCGGGAGGGAGCGCTGTCGCGGATGGGGGTCCGTGACGCGCCTTGAGGG
>NZ_RAWN01000373.1:0-3579 GCF_003668895.1 Corallococcus sp. AB045 | reverse complement strand
GAGGGTGGGTGGGCACCACCCTGGAGGGCGGTCTGGAAGCGGTGGAGGGAACGCTGCGGGACACGGCCCCCGCACGGTGCTTGATTCGCGAATCACCCCTGCTAGGGTTGAAAATCACTCCAGAATTGCCGCGTCGCAGCAACCGGCGTTGCCGCCGTGCGGCCCCAGAGGGTCCCGAGGTTCCATGAACCCCATCATCACCGGCCTGCTGCTGGCAGGCGCAGTCTCAATCTTCATCATCACGATGTCCGGCCGCGTGGGCGTGCTGCTCGCGATGAAGAAGGAGAACCGGCTGGACCACATCCCCTACCGCGTGGCGCAGCTGGTGCGCTTCGGGTTGGGCCAGAAGCGCATGGTGGATCCGGAGGAGTTCACGCCGGGCCTGTTCCACATCTTCATCTACGCGGCGTTCATGGTGCTGGCGGTGCGCACCGTGATGCTGTTCGTGATGGGCTTTTCGACCACCGCGCTGGACGTGCTCACCGACCTGTCCCACCCGGCGTGGGACGTGGCGCCGCCGCTCTTGGGCCTCTACAAGGTCTACCTGCTGGTGAAGGACATCGTGGCGGCGCTGGCGCTCGCGGGCGTGGCGTACTTCGTGTGGACGCGCTGGAAGGTGAAGCCGGACCGCATGTCCCAGTCCTGGGAGGCCTACCTCATCCTGGGCTTCATCGCGGGCCTGATGATCACCGAGTTCATGTTCGGCGGCAGCCACATGGTGGCCGCGCACGCCGCCGCGCAGCAGGTGCCCATGGGCGCCACGCAGGTGCCGGCGGCGCCGGCCGCGATGGTGTGGTGGGAGCCCGTCACCAGCATGATGGGCCTGGCGATGATGCCCCTGGGCCACACGACCGCTCACGTGCTGGGCGTGGCGGGCTTCTTCATCCACCTGACCATCATCCTGGCGTTCCTGAACTTCCTGCCGCTGGGCAAGCACTTCCACATCATCACGGGCCTGCCCAACGTCTTCTTCCAGCGCACGCACTCCACCGGCAAGCTGTCCACGCCCAACCTGGAGAAGGAGGAGTTCGGCGCCGCCACGGTGAAGGACCTCACCTGGAAGAACGGCCTGGACCTGTACTCCTGTACGGAGTGCGGCCGGTGCCAGACGCACTGTCCCACGTACATCACGGGCAAGCCGCTCACGCACAAGGCCGTGAACCAGGACCTGAAGCACTGGCTCTGGGACAACGAGCGCTGGGTGGAGGAGGGCTACGGCCCGAACGGCGTGAAGGAGCCCCTGCCTGAAATCGTCGGCAGCGCGCTGAAGGCGGAGACGGTGTGGGCGTGCACGAGCTGCGGCTGGTGCGAGCAGGCCTGCCCGGTGTTCATCGAGAACGTCCCGCGCCTCATCGACATGCGCCGCTACCAGGTGCAGGTGAAGGCGGAGTTCCCGCCGGAAATCCAGCGCGTGTTCGAGGGCATGGAGCGCCAGGGCAACCCCTGGGGCCTGGGCCAGGACCGGCGCGATGAGTGGGCGGAGGACCTGGCGCTGCCCACCTGGGGTGACGGCGGTGAGTACGAGTACCTGTTCTTCGTGGGCTGCGCGGGCAGCTACGACGACAAGCAGAAGAAGGTGAGCCGCGCGCTGGTGAAGATCATGCGCGAGGCGGGCGTGTCCTTCGCGACGCTGTCCAAGCAGGAGATGTGCAACGGCGACTCCGCGCGCCGCATGGGCAACGAGTACCTGTACCAGACGATGGCCAAGACGAACGTCGAGTCCTGGAACGCGATGGGCGTGAAGGCGGTCATCACGCAGTGCCCGCACTGCTTCAACACCATCAAGAACGAGTACCCGGAGTTCGGCGGCGAGTACCGCGTCATCAACCACACGCAGCTCATCAACGAGCTGCTCAAGGACAAGCGCATCAAGCTGTCCTCGGTGATGAACGCCGGAACGAAGCTGACGTACCACGACCCCTGCTACCTGGGCCGGCACAACGGCGTGTACGACGCGCCCCGTGAAGTGCTCAAGAGCATCCCGGGCCTGGAAGTGGTGGAGATGCAGCGCAGCCAGCGCGAGGGCTTCTGCTGCGGCGCCGGTGGCGGCCGGATGTGGATGGAAGAGCACATCGGCACGCGCATCAACCACAACCGCATGAACGAGGCGGCCCTCACGCTCAAGCACGCGGAGGACCCCAACACGCCCTACCCCGACGCCGCGGACAAGAAGAAGCCGGGCATGGTGGGCGACTACAAGGAGCCGGGCGGCAAGGGCATCGTCGCGGTGGCCTGCCCGTTCTGCTCCACGATGCTCAACGACGCGAAGAACGACACCGGCCGTGAGCAGATCCAGATCAAGGACATCACCGAGCTGGTCGCGGACTCCATGGAGACGAGCAACAAGGGCGGCACCGTGAGCCCCAGCCCCGTGGTGAGCACCAAGCCGGAGTAGTGGTTCCCGGCCACAGATGTGACGAGGGCCCGGTGGCTCCCCGAAATGGGAGCGGCCGGGCCCTTCGCCTTTTCAGGGCTGGGAGACTACTTGCGGCCCTTGGGCGCGTTGCCCTCCGAGCGCAGCACGCGCTCCAGGCGCTTCGTGGCGCCGGCGTCGCCCAGCTTGCCCGCGACGTAGGCGCCCGCGGAGGCGAGCTTGCGGCGGAAGTCGTCGGGCGAGACCTCGGAAGCGCGCGAGGGACGCGCGGGAATCTCGTCGATGCCCTGGTTCTTGAGCAGCGTGCGCGCCATGTCCTTCTCGTCCGAGGTGGCGTGCGGGGACAGCAGTGCGCAGACCCGGAGGTGGCCATAGGCGGCGGCGGCGACGAAGGGCGTCTCGCCCACGGAGTCCGGCAGCGTGGGGTCCGCGCCGGCCTCCAGGAGCACCTGCACCAGGTCGTCCTGGCCCGAGCGCGCGGCCATCATCAGCGGCGTACGGCCCTCGGCGTCGAAGGGGTTGGGGTCCGCGCCCGCGTCGAGCTGGGCGCTCAGGGCGGCGCGGTCACCCGCGGCGACGGCATCGAACAGGGACACGGTGCGTACCTCCGGACAGGACGCGCGGGAGCATGGCGGTTCGGCGGACGCGACGCCAGGGAGGGACCCGCGCGCTGGCTCTACGGCGGGGCGCGGAGGGCATTGCCATTTCGCGTCGCCGGGTGCCCGCTTAAATGGCGGGCAGGAGGCACGGCGTGGCTCTCTTCGCGGCGCGAGTCCTGGGTGCGACGTTCGTGGTGCTGGGGGCGTCCATGCTGGTGCTGACCTGGGGGTCGTACCGGCGGGACATGGGCATCCTGGCGGAGGGGCTGCACGCGGAAGGCACGGTGGTGAAGAAGGAGTTCTTCGCGGCCTCGGACGACAGTGACTACATCCTGGTCTACGCCTTCACGCCCCAGGGCGGTGAGCGACAGGAGCACCGGCGCCACATCTCCTCGGCGCTGTGGAAGCGGCTGCGCCCCGGGGACCGCGTCCAGGTGCAATATGGCCAGAGCGACCCGCGCCGCAGCTTCCCGGAGGGCCACGGGGTGATGTCGCTGGGACTCGCCCTGTTCCTCAGCTTCGTGGAGGTGTTCCTCACCCTCATCGGAGGGGTGGCCCTGCTGGCGAGGGCCGAGACAGACACGCCCCAGGTTGCCTCCCCCTCCC
>NZ_RAWN01000372.1:0-3717 GCF_003668895.1 Corallococcus sp. AB045 | reverse complement strand
CCTGGCTCAGGGCCCATGGCGGGTGGGTCCTTCACGGGCGGCGGGAACGGGGCATGGGGCGGACGGGCGGGTGGCCAGGCTGGGTGTTGCTCCTGGGGCTGTGGGCGGCGTGCGGCCGGACGCTGCCGGAGGACACGGTCTCCTCCAGGGTGGCCTCGCGGCCCCCGTCCCTCTGCGTGCCCATGACGTGCGAGTCCCAGGGGCTGGACTGCGGCTACGCCATCGACGGGTGCGGCGGCACGCTCCAGTGTGGCGAGTGCGCGGAAGACCAGGCCTGCGGCGGGGGCGGCGTGCCCAACGTCTGCGGCCCTTTGCCCTGCGTCCCCAGCAGCTGCGAGGCGCGCGGCGCCACCTGCGGGCCGCTCTCGGACGGCTGCGGCGGCGTGCTCGACTGCGGCACGTGCGCGCCCCCGGAGGTCTGCGGAGGCGCCGGCGTGCCCAACGCCTGCGGGCCTCCGGCCTGCGTGCCCACCACCTGCGAGGCCTCGGGCAAGGACTGCGGCCAGGTCGCGGATGGCTGCGGCGGCGTCCTGGACTGTGGCGCGTGCGGGCCGGACGAGACGTGCGGCGGAGGCGGCACCGCGAACGTGTGCGGCCGCGCGCCGTGCGTCCCCACCACCTGCGAGGCGTTGGGCAAGGACTGCGGCGCCGTGTCCAACGGTTGCGGCGGCGTCCTGGAGTGCGGCGCCTGCGGCGAGGGGCTCACCTGCGGCGCGGGCGGCGTGGCCAACGTCTGCGCCGCCCCGCTGTGCCAGGCGGCCACCTGCGCCGTGCTGGGGAAGAGCTGCGGCGAGGTGCTGGACGGCTGCGGCGGCGTCCTGGAGTGCGGCGCCTGCGCGGCCGACGCGACCTGCGGCGGCGCGGGTGAGGCCAACGTCTGTGGCGCCGGCACCTGCGTGCCCACGACCTGCGCGGCCCAGGGCGCGAACTGCGGCCGCGTGTCCGACGGCTGCGGCGCGGTGCTGGAGTGCGGAGGCTGCCTCGCGTCCAAGACCTGCGGCGGCGCGGGCGTGCCCAACGTCTGCGGCAAGGCCGCGTGCACGCCGTCCACCTGCGAGGCCCTGGGCAAGGACTGCGGCCAGGTCGCGGACGGCTGCGGCGGCACGCTCGACTGCGGCGCGTGCGGCCAGGGACTCACCTGTGGCGCGGGCGGCGTCCCCAATGTCTGCGCGGTCCCAGGATGCCGGCCGGCCACCTGCGGCTTCCTGGGCGCGACGTGCGGCGCGGTGGCGGACGGCTGCGGCGGCACGCTCGACTGCGGCGCGTGCGCGGCGCCGGAGACCTGCGGCGGCACGGGCGTGCCCCACGTCTGCGCGCCTCCGGAGCCCGTGTGCGTGGACCGGGACCTGGGCAGCGCGCTGCCGGTGTCGCTGAAGGGCTCCACCGTGGAGGCCCGGGACGACCATGCCGCCTCCTGCGGAGGCGCGGGCGCTCCGGACCGGGGCTACCTGTGGACGGCGCCCCGGGCGGGCACCTTCACCTTCGACACGGCCCGCTCGGCGATGCGGTCCGTCATCGTCGTGTACGCGGACGGCTGCGGCGGCGAGGAGCTGGCGTGCGCCACGGGCGGCATCAGCTACGGCGGTGGGGCCCGGGTGGCGGTGACGCTGACGCAGGGCCAGCGGGTCCTGGTGACGGTGGACGCCGCGGCTGGCGGGTCCTTCACGCAAGGCGCCTTCGAGCTGCACATCGACGAATTGCGCGCCACCGAGGCCGGCGCCTCCTGCTTCGACGGCATGGACAACGACGGGGACCGCTGGGTGGACTGCGCCGACACCGAGTGCCGCGACGAGCCCCGTTGCAAGGGCCAGGGCTGCGCCCACCACGACCTGGGCAGCGCCCTGCCCGTCACCTTCCAGGGCGAGACGGCCCTCTCCGGCGACGGCTTCCAGGGCACCTGCGGCGCGCTGCTCCAGCAGGACCGCGCCCACCTATGGACGGCGCCCAGGGCCGGCACCTTCGTCTTCGACACCTCGCCCGGCAACGACCCGGACGCGGGCGGCCACGCCCTGTACCTCCTCGCCGGCTGCCGGGGCACGGAGCTGGGCTGCTCCGCGCACCCACATCCCACGACAAAGGGGGCCCCGGCGCTGAAGCTCACCCTGGCGCAGGGGCAGTCCGTGCTGGTGGTGGTGGACGGCATGGCCCGGCCGGACCGGGACACCCCCATCCGCTACACCCTCCACGTCACCGAATGGGTCCCGTCCGAGGCCGGCCACTGCCATGACGGCGCGGACAACGACGCGGATGGCCGGGCCGACGACGCGGACCCCGACTGCCGCTGACGCTGACGCTGACGCGCCGTGCCACAACCGGTGTCCCACACCTACCTTCTCAGCACATGTGAGGTGCTACGCAACTGATCGACGGCTGTTGCGATAATCCCCGCAAGACGTCAGCAGCCCTTCCAATCCATTCCTCGAACTCCGACGAGGGAGCCCCACATGAGCCTCATCAACCGCGCCCGCAATGCCGTCTCCAACACCATCCGCCAGGTGCAGCAGGACCCCATCAAGGCGGCGAAGGACATCGGGACGCAGGCGAAGAAGGGCTACGACACCTTCAACAAGGTGAAGACGGCCGTGAAGGACGGCTTCGACAACGTCAAGAGCCTGAAGACGGACGGCTTCAAGGCGACGCTGAAGGGCAACGTCGACAAGCTGGTCTCCAAGGCCACGGACCCGAAGACCAAGCTCGACCTCAAGGGCAAGCTGGGCATCGCGGGCGGCGCCGTGGGCACCATCACCAACGCCGCGAAGCTGGTGGGCCAGGCCGGCACGGCCATCTCCGACGTGCGCAACGCCGTGCGCTCCGGCTCCAGCGAGGACTGGAACAAGGCGCTGGGCTCCGTCGCCACCGCCGGCAAGACGGCGGTCAGCACCGTCAAGGGCGGCCTGGAGCTGGCCCGCGACGTGAACAAGTTCGGCAGCGCGTACAAGGCCGCCAGCGGCGCCTTCAAGGCCGCGGTCCCGGGCGCCGGCCCCAAGCTGGCCCGCGCCGCCGCCGGTGCCGCCGCCAAGGCCGCCTTCGAGGGTGGCGCTTCCTCCGCCATCAAGAACGGCGTGCGCACCGCCCTGAAGACCGCCGTCAGCGAGTCCGGCGTGGCCCTGAAGGCCGCCACGGGCACCGCGTCCCGCGCCGCCGCCCGCGCCGCGCTGTCCGAGGGTGGCAAGGCCGCCGCCAAGGCCGGTGCGACCGCCGCCGCCAAGGCCGCCGGGGGCACCCTGGCCAAGGCCGCCGGCCGCTTCGCCCCGGGCGCGAACATCGCCATCGCCGCCTTCGACACGGCGAACGCGGTCTCCACCCTGCGTGACCCGAACGCCAGCACCACCAAGAAGGTCACGGGCGTCATCACCGCCGTGGGCTCCATCGCCGCCGCCACCAACATCCCGGTGGTCAGCCAGGTGGGCGCCGCCGTCTCCGCCGTCTCCAGCTTCGTCGGCGGCCTGTTCGGCTAAGCCGGTGAAGTGACTGAAGGGCCCCGGGCGTTCGCCGCCCGGGGATGTCCCCGGGGGGGCGTTTTCTGGTAGGCACCGTGACCGAGTGAGACGCGCTCGTTTCAATCCCCTCTGGGACCACGGTCGATACCTGCCAGGAGGCCCTCCGGTGGCCACGAAGAAGAACCCTCCCGAGAAGCCGTCAGCCGCCCCCGCCGCCAAGGCACCCGGCCCGTCTTCCACCCCGGCGAAGCCGGCGAAGTCCGCCGCCGCCTCCTCC
>NZ_RAWN01000371.1:0-3744 GCF_003668895.1 Corallococcus sp. AB045 | reverse complement strand
GGCGCTGGCGGCTCCGGGGGTGGGGGCCGCGAGGGTCCAGGCGCTGACGCCGCTTCGAGCGCCGCGGCGCGCAGCGACTGCACGCGGAGGGCCTGCTCCTGCTCGCTCTCATCGCCTTCGACACACCTCAGGCTGACGAAGAACTCCAGATCCCCTGGAGGGGTCGACGAGAAGTCCGCGAGCTGGAACGGGAACATCCCCAGCTCCGCCAGTGTGGCCGCGGCCTCCAGGAAGGAGCGCGGAGTGAAGACCCAGCAGTGCACGTCCGTGTAGCTGGTTGAGGCCACCGCTTCCTGGGACTTCTGCAGCGCGTTCTGGAGCGTGCCGGAGCACGGGAGGCTCTCCGCGTCGATGGCGCAGTTCCACATGGCCTGCGTGTCCACCTGGCAGTAATAGGCCCAGAAGTCGAAGACCTGCTTCACGGTGGGGGCGGTGCGGCGCGACAGGAAGGCGTCCACCAGCTCCCCGGGGGTGCTCTCCGGGCGCTTCGCATCGAAGCAGAAGCGCTTGTCTGGGATGGCCAGCGAGATGATGCCGCCAGGACGCAGTGCCTGGCGCAGCTCCCCCAGCCAGCCCACGGGGTCCGGCACGTGCTCGATGACGTGGCTCGCGAGCACGAAGTCCACCCGCCGGTCGCCCAGCGCACCGGACAGCGTTTGCGACGAGAGGACCAGGTCCACATCCACGATGGTCGCGGTATCCCAACCGTGCCCCTCGTACTTGCGCCGGAGCATCTCGGTGGTCGCGTGGTCGGCATAGAGGATCCGCCCGGCGTCACGGGTGACGATTGGACTGGCGAGCGGCCCTATCTCCACCCCTTCCATCGTCGAGAGCTGGATGGCGCCCAGCAGTCGATCCTGACGAGACTTCACCTGCACCGGCTGCATCCACGCCTCCTCGTTCTCATCGCGGCCGACCACCAGGCCGGCACCCTCCAGCGACCTCCAGCAAGTCCTATCATGACTGCTGCTCCACACCCGTGCGGACGTGTGGGATTCTCCGCGGCGGTTTCCGGCGGGCAGGTGCTTTTCTACCCAGACGGCTCACCAGACACGCCAATCGTCAGCCTGACTGGCCCGGAGCGGCGAATCGGGCTGCGACTTCCACTCGCTCATCAATCGCTCCAGCATGAACAACAATCTGGATGAACCACGCACCTGGAGCGCGGACAGCCGCTCCAGGCAGGCACGGACCGAGCTCAGTTCCCCGCGCGCTGGCGCCGCCGGGATGTCCCCGCCAGCAGGGCCAGTCCTGCCAGCAGCCACGAGGCATCCCCCGGGCCCGCCGAGCACCCGCCCCCCTCACCAGGCTCCGGCGCCGGGTCCCTCGGGAGGTCGACCGTCCAGGAGTGGCTCGCCGGCGTGGCGTCCGCGTTGCCCGCCCCATCTCTCGCGCGCACCTGGAAGGCGTGAGCGCCCGAGACCAGGTTGGCATAGGTGACCGGCGAGGTGCAGTCCGTGAACTCAGCCGCATCCAGGCTGCACTCGAAGCTGGCACCGGCGGAGCTGGTGAAGGTGAACGTGGCCGTGGACTGGTTGCTCTTGCTGCCCGGAGCGGAGGTGAGCGTGGTGGCGGGCGCGGTCAGGTCCACCGTCCAGACGTAGCGGGCCGGAGAGGCATCCACGTTGCCGGCCTCATCCCTCGCGCGCGCCTCGAAGGTGTGGGCCCCCTCGCGCAGGTCGGCGTAGGTGGCCACCGGCTCGCAGGGGCTGAAGTCCGAGCCATCCAGACTGCACTCGAAGCGGGCGCGCTCGTCGTTGCTCCCCAGCGAGAAGCTGGCCGTGGGCTGATTGCCGAGGCTGCCCGGCACGGACGTGAGGAGCGTGGTCGGCGCCGTCAGGTCCACCGTCCAGGAATGGGAGGCCACGCGGGTGCCCGCGTTGCCCGCCATGTCGCGCGCGCGCACCTGGAAGGAATGGCTGCCCTCGCGCAGGTTGAAGAGGGTCTCCGGCGAGGCGCACGGGGTGAAGGCCGCGCCGTCCACGCGACACTCGAAGCTGCTCCCCGGCTCGGTGGAGTCGAAGAAGAACATCGCGCCGGTCTGACTGCCGGAGCTCTCGGGAGCGAGGGTGATGAGGGTGTCCGGTGGCGTCAGGTCCACCGTCCAGGAATAGGAGGCCGGGGATTCATCCACGTTGCCGGCATCGTCGATCGCGCGCACCTGGACGAGGTGGGGGCCCTCCCCGAGGCCGCTGTAGCGCACGGGCGGCACGCAGGAGCTGAAGGCCGCGTCATCCAGGCTGCACTCGAAGCGGCCGCCGCCCTCGTCGGAGCTGAAGCCGAAGGTCGCGACGGTCTGCCGTGTGGGATTGGCCGGCACGAGCCCGATGAAGGTCATCGGGGCCGACAGGTCCACCATCCAGGAATGGGTGGCCGGGGTTTCATCCACGCTGTTGAGCGCATCCCGGGCTCGCACCTGGAAGATGTGGAAGCCCTGGCCCACGTAGCTGTAGACGACCGGCGAGGTGCAGACCTCGAAGGACTCGTAGTCCATGCGGCACTCGAAGCGGGCGCCGGCCTTGTTGGATTCGAAGGCGAAGGTCGCGCTCTGCTGCTGGGTGGACGTCGCCGGAAACCCGGTGAGGGTGGTGTCCAGCGGCGTCAGGTCCACACGCCAGGAATGGGAGGCCGGGGATTCATCCACGTTGCCGGCCCCGTCCCGCGCGCGCACCTGGAAGGAATGGCTGCCCGAGCCCAGGTTGAAGAGGGTCTCCGGCGAGGCGCAGGGGCTGAAGGCCCCGTCATCCAGGCTGCACTCGAAGCTGGCCCCCTCCTCACTGAAGAAGCTGAAGGTGGCCGTGGCGCCGGAGGGATTGGCCGGCGTGGAGGTGAAGAGCGTGTCCGGCGGTGTCAGGTCCACCGTCCAGGGATGGGAGGCAGGGGTGGCATCCGCGTGGCCGAACGGGTCCACCGCGCGCACGCGGAAGGTGTGGGCGCCCACGGCCAGGTTGGCGTAGGTGGCGGGCGAGGTGCAGGGGTTGAAGTCCTCGGCGTCCAGGCTGCATTCGAAGCGGGCGCCCACATCGTCGGAGGTGAAGGCGAAGCTCGCGCCGCGCTGCTGGGTGGAGGTGGGGGGCGTCGTGCCGAGGCGGGTGTCCGGCACCTTCAGGTACAGCTCTGCGTCGTCGGCATAGAGGCTGCCGCCGCCGATGGACGCCCCGCCCGCCACGAGCACGCTGCCATCCGCCAGCAGCGTGGCCGTATGGTCCCAGCGGGGCTGGTTCATGGCACCGGTGACGCTCCAGGTGCCGGTGACGGGATCGTACAACTCGGGCTGGATGAAACCGCCGTAGTAGTCCGTCGGCCCACCCGCCACGAGCACCTTGCCATTGGCGAGCACCGTGAGCGTGAAGTAGTCGGACCGAGACCAGGCCAGTGAGCCCGTGAGCGTCCAGGTGCGGCTGGTGGGGTCGTACAGCTCGGCCCTGGCCGAGGAGCCCGAGCCCACGCGCCCACCCACCACGAGCACCTTGCCCCCTTGCAGCAGCACCGCACGGTGGTCGATGGAGGACGTCGAGAGCGAGCCGGTGGCGCTCCAGGTACCGGTGTCCGGGTCATACAGTTCGGCGTGGGCGAAGCTGTAGCCGCCGCTTCCGCCCGCCACGAGCACCTTGCCATTGCCCAGCAGCGTGGCCGTGTGGCCCGAGCGGGCACGGAGCATCGGGCCGGTAGCGCTCCAGGTGCCGGTGGCCGGATCGTACAACTCGGCGCTGATGTGATGGTTTTCAGGCCCGGCCCACCCTC
>NZ_RAWN01000370.1:0-3756 GCF_003668895.1 Corallococcus sp. AB045 | reverse complement strand
ATTGAAGTCCTGCTGCCCGATGAAGTCGCGGAGCTTCACCCTGAAGCCACCGACGGTGAGCGCCAGGCCGCTCACCGTCGGTGACTTCATGGTGAAGCTCCGCGACTTCATCGGGCAGCAGGACTTCAATAGCGCGCGGATCGTCGCCAATGACTGCGTGGTCCAGTACCCGGAGGCGCCGCAATGCCATCTCTTCCTGAGCGTGATCGAAGCCAAATTCCGGAATCTGCAAGCCAGCGCCGACCACTACGAAGCCTTCGTGCGGCTGACCCCCGAAGGCAATCCCCATCGCAGTCGCGTCATCGAACTGCTGTATTCATCGGACTTCGATCCGAATCCATTCGACGTGGCGCTTCTGCTGGCGCAGATGACCGAGGAGCCGTCCGGGACGGCCTCGCAAGCCTCGGCGGCACCCGGGCGCAGTGACGGTGATTGGAGCAAGCTGTTCCACAAGCAGGCCGCCGAGACCTCCAAGCGAAGACGAAAGGCCGAAGCGCTTGGCCCAGCGCGGATGTGCGTCCTGCTCGATCCCCGGAACGCGGAATGCCATCTCATCCTGGGCGACAGCTACCAGCGTCTCTACAAACGCAAGCAGAGCCGCGAACACTATCTGCTATTCCTGACGCTCGCTCCCCAGAACCATCCCTCAAGAGCGTACGCCAGCAGCATGACCGAATAGCGGTTCTGCGCTTAGGATGCCCGCCCAATGGCACTGCACGCGGGGGACGCCTTCGGGCGGTATGAGCTGGTGTCCTGGCTGGGCCAGGGCGGCATGGCGGAGACATGGCGCGCCCAGTTGGTAGGCGACGCGGGCGTCACCAAGCCCGTGCTCATCAAGAAAGTGCTTCCCGAGTACGCCAACGACGAGGCCTTCATCTCCATGTTCATCAGCGAGGCGCGCATCTCCGCCACGCTGTCCCATGGCAACGTCGCCCAGGTCTTCGACTTCGGCCGGGTGGACGGTGGGTATTTCCTCGCCATGGAGTTCGTGGACGGCCAACCGCTCCACCGCCTCCTCAAGCGCGCGATGAAGAGCGGCATGGGCGCCCTGCCCATCCCCATCGCCGTCTTCATCGCCATGGAGATGTGCCGGGGGCTGCACTACGCCCACACGCGCACGGACAGCAGTGGCCAGCCGCTGGGCATCGTCCACCGGGACATCTCTCCGGACAACGTGCTCGTCAGCTACGAGGGCCAGGTCAAGATCGTCGACTTCGGCATCGCCAAGGCGCAGCTCATCCGGGACCTCAAGACCGAACCCGGCGTGGTGAAGGGCAAGTACCTCTTCTTCTCCCCGGAGCAGGCGCGCGGAGAGGACGTGGACGCGCGCACGGACATCTGGGCCACGGGCGTCGTGTTGTACGAGCTGCTCTGCGGGCGGCTTCCCCTGGACGGGCCTCCCCAGGCCGTGATGATGCGCATCGCGCGCGGCGAGCTCCCGCCGCTGAGCGAGTCACGGCCGGACCTGCCAGCAGCACTCCAGCGAATCGTCCTCAAGGCCCTGCATCCGGAGCAGTCCGAGCGCTTCGAATCCAGCCACGCCTTCGCGGAAGCCCTCTCTGGCTTCCTGCACACGAACCACCCGGGTGTCTCCTCGCTGAGCCTCGCGCACCTGCTGCGGATGCTCTTTCGTGACGACCTGCTCTCGCACGGCCGCGAGCTGTCGGTTCCCCCCTCCTTCCAGGAGGAGCTGGAGTCCTGGCGCGAGCAGGAACCGGCGCTCCCGAAGAAGCCCGCGCGCCCAAGGCCGCTGCTCCATACCGGCAGGATCCCCATCCCCGAATCCCGCGTTGAAATCGTGGAGGAGGAAGCCCCGACCGCGCTCGCACCCGCGGCGTCGCGCAAGTGGATGCTGGGATTGAGCACCACGGGCCTGGCCATCGGGGCCAGCTGCTTCTGGCTCCTCGGCGCCCCCGGTGCGCCTCCCGAGCACCCTGGAGCCACGCGCCCCATCGAGCGTCCTGCCGCCGCTGTTCAATCCCTCTCCGACACGGCACCGCCCCCCACCCTGGCGGCCACACCGGTCCCCCAGGCGACAGGCAGCGCGCCCCTCACGGTGGAACCGCTTCCGGAAGCGCCCCTGTCCCTGGCCGACTATCAGGACCGCGTCCAGGCGCGGGTGCAGCAGGGAGGGCTCCAGGACGCCGTGGACCTGGCGCATCAATGCGAGACGCGGTTCCCCCGGGAAGGGGAATGCCAGCTCCTGCTCGGGATGCTGTACTCGCGGATCAATGACAGCCGCAGCAGCGTGACGCACTATCAGCGCTTCCTGGAGTACGCCCCCGACACGCACCCCAGCCGCGCCAAGGTCGTGCGGATCCTGGATGACGCGAAGGCGCTCTCATCGGCTTCGGGCCGCATCGTGAAGCCGGAGACCTTCGCCGACATGATGGAGACCGGCCGCGCGGCGTTCCGCGACGAGAAGTACCCGGAGGCCGCCGCCGCGTACCGGAACGCGCTGGCCATGAAGCCGGACTCGTTCGACACCAAGCTCGACCTGGGCCTGACGCTCATCAAGCTCAAGCCGGGCACCGCCAAGGACCACAAGCAGGCGGTGAAGCTCCTGGAGGACGTCACCCGGAACAATCCCAGTCTCCGGCGAGCCTGGCTGGGTTTGGAGACCGCCTACACCCTGACCGGCAACAAGGCCAAGGCCAAGAAGGCCCACGACCGGTACATGCTGATGTCCCCCAGGAACATGGCGAACCCAGCGAAGGCGAGAGAGCGGATCAAGAACCTCGGCTTCTAGTCCGCGCCGGGCTGGAACCCCAACCCCTGCGCCACCTCCGTTTCCGTCAGCTCGCGCCACGCCCCTTCCGCCACGTCCAGCGCCACCTGCCCCACTGATTCACGGTGCAGCGCGAGCACCGGGTGCCCCACCGCCGCGAGCATCCGCTTCACCTGGTGGTGCCTTCCTTCCGTGAGCGTGAGCGCCACCACGTCGGGCGCGCGGAGCACGGCCTCCGCCGGGCGCGTGGGGCCGTCCTCCAGCGTCAATCCCTCTCGCAGCCTCGCCAGCGCCGCCTCCGGGGGCTGCCCCTCCACGCGCGCCACGTACCGCTTGGGCAGGTGCGTCTCTGGCGCCGTCGCGTGCCGCACCAGCCGCTCGTCGTTGGTGAAGAGCAGGAGCCCCGTGGTGTCCCGGTCCAAGCGGCCCACCGCGTACCACTCGAAGCCTTGAAGCTCCGGCGGCAGCACCGCGCGCAGCCTTTCGAAGACAGTGCCCACGCCTTCTGGATCCGACCCGTGCACCACCGGCCCCGAGGGCTTGTGGAACATCAGCACCCGCACCTGGCGCGTGAGCGCGCGCTCCACGCCGTCCACGCGCACCCGCGTCCCCTCTCCCACCGGCGCGAACGGCTCCCGCTCCACCCGGCCGTCCACCTCCACGCGGCCGTCATGGATGGCCTGCGCGGCCTCGGCCCGGGGCAGCACGCCGGCCCGGCCCAACGCTCGCGCCAGCCAGTCCGTGCGGGGGCCCACCGGGGTCTCCGGTCCCCTGCGCCTCGCGGCCTCCAGCCACCTGGGCGTCCGTTGCTTGCGCGCCATGCGTCCTCCCGTCTGCCGCCCGCTGTATCAGATGCGTCACGCCAGCGGATTTCCCCGAACACCCTGGACATGGATACGAGCAGGAGGGCTTCCAGGGGGGCACCACGCCGTTTGACTCCCCCAGGCGGCTCTGCGCATGTGCGCGCCCGCCGTGTCCACGCGTCCCCCCGAAACCGCTGAAGCCCCGCCCGAGTTCGTCGCCTCCCT
>NZ_RAWN01000032.1:0-63094 GCF_003668895.1 Corallococcus sp. AB045 | reverse complement strand
GACTGGGACTGCTGGTGTCGCTCGCCGCCGGTCAGCGCTTCGACGCGCGAAACCCGCGCCCCACGGGCCTGCTGTACCTGGTGGACGCGGACGCGAAGACGGCGCGCTGGGTGTCCTCGGATCCCGTGCTCAACGACTGGACTCGCGCGTACCTGGGCGGCGACCCGAAGCGGGAGGCCGTGGACGCGCTGCCGGAGGTGAAGGGGCCGTTCTGGTACGCGCCGGCGCCGACGCCAGGGGAGGACATGCGGGGGCCCGCGGTCGAGACGCGGCAGGAGGCTGGGGAGGGTGGGCGCCGGAAGGTGTCGCTCCACATCACCCCGTCCCGCCCGGACGCGGCCTTCGTGGACGTACAGGTGCTGCCCGGAGACGCGGTGGTCTCGGCGCGGCTCGCGGGCCAGCAGGCCCCGGGCGACACGCTGCGGACTCGCAACGCGGCCCAGGGCGTGCTGTTTCGCTACTGGGTGCCGTCCACTGGCGGCTTCGACCTGGAGCTGGAGCTGACGGCCAGCGGCAGCCCCACCGTGAGGGTGGGCGAGCACACCTACGCGGTGCCTGCGTCGGTGACGCAGGGGCTGCCCGCGCGCCCGGAGGACAGCATGCCGGTGCCCTTCGGAGAGGGCCTGGACGAGGGCACGCGCGTCACGCGGACGCTGCGGCTGGATGCCGCGGCGACGGAAGTCTCTCCCAGCCCCATGCCCTGACGGCCCTGGAACAATTTCGTGTCTCCGGAATGACTGACAGGCTCCGGGTGCGGCGGGTGTCGCACGACACGTATTGATTCATTCCGCCTCAATCATAGACACCTCTCGGAATGAGGTGACACCGCAGCGGACAGCCACGGCGCGCTACCCCACCGCGAGCCCTCGGGGCACGGTGGGCTCGAGCGCGGCGTGGAGGCGGAGCGCGGAGTCTCCCACTTCCTTCCTCCAGGCCATCCGCCAGGGCCGCCGCAAGGGCCCGGACGCGAGCCGCTTCACGACGAGGTCGCCCTTGCCCATGTGCGGGGTGGTGATCCACTCGGAGAGCACCGCGACGCCCAGGCCCGCGCGGGCCACGTCGAGGATGGCCTCCGTGAGCGGCAGCCGCTCCACGCGGAGCCGGGGCCGCTCGCGGCCGAAGACCTGCGTCATGAACCAGTGCGACTCCGCCGCGGGCGTCTGCCCCGTGAGCAGGGTGTGCTCACGGAGGTCCTCCCGGGTGAGCGCCCGGCGGGACGCCAACGGGTGTGACGCGGCCACCACGAAGATGATCTCATCCGAGAAGAGCGGCCGGCTCTCCAGCCCGGCGCGAGGGACGGTCGACGTCGTGAGGAGCGCCACGTCCAGCTCTCCGGCCACCAGGGCGGGGACGGGGTCCTGGGTGTGCTCCACCGACAGCGACAGGTGAAGGCCCGGCAGGCTCTTGCGCAGCGTCACCAGCGCGGATGGCAGCCAGTGGTAGGCGGTGTAGCACTCGCACACGAGGCGCAGGCGGATGGACGGGGCCACCGGCGCGCGCACGCGATGCTCCAGGTCGCCCAGCTCCACAAGAATCCGCGTGGCGCCCGCGATGAGCTCCTGGCCCGCTGGCGTGGGCACGAGCCCACGCGGGGTCCGGTCGAAGAGTCGCGTGCCCAGCCGCTCCTCCGCCGCGAGCAGCGCGCGACTCACCGCCGGCTGCGTGAGGTGCAGCGCGGCCGCGGCCCGGGCCGTGGTGCCGGCGGAGGCCAGGGCCAGCACCACGCGCAGGTCGCGCACGTCGAGGCGAGGGGAGGGCGGGGCGATGTCATCCATGCATCGAGCCTATGCCAACGATGCGTTGGACGCATCCATCCCGGAAGCGGAGAGTGGCGCTCGCCTTCTCGCGAAGGCCCACGTTCGACGTCCTGGAGGACATCCCATGCAGCTCTACTTCTCCCCCCTGTCTTGTTCGGTCGCGACCCGCGTCTGCCTGTACGAGGCGGGCACGGAGGCGACGTACATCGAGGTCGACTCGAAGACGAAGCGCACGCTCGATGGGAGCAACTACCTGGAGGTGCATCCGCTCGGGCTCGTCCCCGCGCTGCGCACCGACGACGGAGACGTGCTCACGGAGAACGCCGCCATCCTGCAATACCTGGCCGGGGCGCTTCCTCGGGCGGAGCTCGCGCCGACCGACAACCGGGGGCGCGTGCGGCTCCAGCAGTGGCTGTCCTTCATCGGGACGGAGCTGCACAAGGCGACCTTCTCCCCGCTCCTCGACGCGTCGTCGCCCGAGGGCGCCAGGAGTTATGCCCTGGAGAGGGGGACCGCCCGGCTCGCCTACCTGGAGAAGCACCTCACCGGACGTGAGTTCCTGCTGGAGCGCTTCAGCGTCGCGGACGCGTACCTGGTGACGGTGCTCGGCTGGTGCGTGGCGACGCCCATCGACCTGAAGAAGTGGCCCGCGCTCAGCGCGTACTTCGCGCGCCTGCTGGAGCGGCCCAGCGTCGCGAAGGCCTTCTCCGAGGAGCGGAGGCTCTACATGGCCCAGCTCGAAAAGCGCAAGCCGGCTCCGTGACGGCGGCGGCGCGGTGCACAGGCAACAACTCCCTCCACCTCCTCCTGAAGCGATGGAGGAGGGGAGGGAGTCTCCGGCCCTGGGCCGCGTGTCCGTCAGGCCAGGGGCTGGGTGCCGGTGGGGCCGTTCCTCAGCTCCTTGCGCACCGCCTCGGCGACGCGCTCGCGGACCATGTTCGCCATGCGCTCGCGGAGGTCCTCACCCACGCGCTCGCGGATGGCGGACACCAGGGTCTCCGTGTCCACCGGGCCCGGGCCCTGCGCCTGGTAGCCGCCCACGTGCTGCTCCCCGAACCCGCCCCGCATCGTGTGACCCACCCCGCCCACGGCGCCCAGCGACTCGCGGAGGGCGTCACCCAGCCGGTCGCGCAGCGCCTCCTGCAGGTGCTCGCGGAGGTTGCTGGACAGCCGCTCGTGGAGCGCGTCGACCAGGCGCCCGCGGAGCGCCTCGGCGATGCGCTCGGGGTCCATCATCCCCACGCCCTGCGGCTGGAAGCCCATCATGCCCTGGGTGCGCTCGCTCATCCGGGCGCGCAGTTCGTCGCCCAGCCGCTCGCGCAGCGCGTCGCGCACGCGCTCACGCAGACCGGTCTGGACGCGCTCGCGGAGGGTGTCCGCGATGCGGTCGCGGAGGGTGTCCGCGAGGCGCTCCGGGTCGATCTGGCCCATCTGCAGCCGGCGCTCGGACAGCGCGGAGCGCAGCATGTCCGTCAGCCGCTCCTTCAACGCCTCGCGGATGCGCTCGCGCACGACGATGTGGATGCGCTCGGACACGTTGTCGGCGAGCCGGGTGCGGAGGGTGTCGGCGATGCGCTCGGGGTCCATCCCGAAGCCCTCCATGCCCATCCTCCGCTCCATCATCGCGGAGCGCAGCGCCTCGCCCAGCCGCTCCCGCATCGCGTCGCGAACGCGCTCGCGCACGACGTTGCCCAGCCGGTCGCGCAGGGCGTCCTCCAGCTTGACGCGCACGCGCTCGGCGATGCGCTGCGGGTCGAAGTGCCCGTGCCCCTGCTGCATGCTCATCCAATTCTCGGCCAGGGCGGTGCGCAGCGCCTCGCCCAGCCGCTCGCGGAGCACCTCGCGGGCGCGCTCGTGCACGCCGCTGACGATGCGCTCATGGATGACGTCGGTGAGGCGGTGGTGGATGGCCTCGGCGATCTGCTCCGTGTCGAACGGCATCCCGGCCCCTTCCCCCTGCGGCATGTTCGTCATGCGCTCACGCACCGCACCGCGAATCGCGTCGCCGACGCGCTCGCGGATCTCCGAGCCGATCCGCTCCTCCAGGCCGGACACGACGCGCTCGTGCACGGCGTCGACGATCCGAGCCTTGAGGGCTTCGGCGAACATCTGCTGCCCCTGCATGGAGAACTGTTCCTGATTCATTCAGCTGCCTCGTGGGTACCGCGGGTAGGACGGCGGGCGCGGAAGGTTTCGGCCCGCCGCGCGAGGCGAATGGATAGAGCCCGCGGCCCGGCGCGAACACGGGGCCCGGGTCTTGCGCGAGAGTTGGCTCACGCGCTCCAGACCGTGCTCGCGGGGAGGGCAGGCGTGCGCATCAGCCACTGGTGAACTGTGCGCCCTCCCGGCCATGCAGGCATTGGCTTCATCCCCGTGGAAGTCCCGGGGGTTGCGCGGCGTTCGTTGCCGGAATGAGTAAGTCCTTGCGGTGCGAGAAAGCACGCCCGGCCGTATGGCTGTGTGCCCTCCTGATGAGCGGGCTGCTGACCGGGTGCCCCCTCATGGCGAGCTATTCCGACGCGGAGGGGCCTCGCTACAGCGGGGACTACCGGCCCGTGCAACCCACCGCCGTGGAGGCCCCTTCCTCGGTCACCGTGGTGACATACAACCTCGCCTTCGCCGAGCAGGTCACCGAGGCGGTTGCGTCCCTGTCGAGCCCTCCGCTCGCGAACGCGGACATCATCGCGATGCAGGAGATGGACGCTCCCGCCGTGGAGCGGATCGCCCGGGAGCTGGGGCTGTCCTATGTCTACTACCCCGCCTCCGTGGCCAAGGACGGTGATGACTTCGGGAACGCCGTGCTGAGCCGGTGGCCCATCACCGCGGACCAGAAGATCAACCTTCCCTACGACGACCCGTACCACCAGCAACACCGTATCGGGGTGGCCGCGACGGTGGACATCCAGGGGACCCCCTTCCAGGTGGTCTCCGTGCACGGCGCGACCCCCATCGTCGGGCTGGGCGCGCGGCTGGACCAGGCGGAGACCGTCATCCATGCGGTCGAAGGCGCGGCGCCGGCGCAGGTCATCGCCGGCGACTTCAACACCTCCGACCCGGGGAGCCTGACGCAGACCGTGAAGCTGTTCTCGCAGTGGGGCTTCCAGTGGGCCTCCGAAGGGGTGGGGGACACCGTGGACTCCGTCATCGGCGGCCTGGCGCTCGACTCCGTCTTCGTCCGGGGGCTCACTCCGGTGGAGCGCGGCGTGGACCCGCGTCCCTCCGGGAGCGACCACCAGCCGGTCTGGGTGCGCTTCGCATGGCCGCGATGACGCCGAGGCCCTTCATGCGTGCGCTGTGGATGGGGGCGCTGCTGCTCTGCGCCCCCGGGTGTCTGAGCGGAGCGCGGAACCTGGGCGCGGCGACGACGCCCGTGGGGACGACCGAGGTCGGCGTCTCCGTGAACACGATTGCCTTCGAGCGCGGCCGGGAGCGGGCGTATCTGCCCAACCCCGAGCTCACCTTCCGCAAGGGGGCCGGCGAGAACTGGGATTGGGGCGGCCGCCTCACCTTGCTGGGCCTGGAGCTGGGGACCCGGCATCGGCTGGTGGAGCGCTCACCCTGGACCGTGTCGGTCGCCCCGAGCGCGGGCGTCTGGTACGTGCCCGTCACCAACAACTCCACGGAGCCCGTCAACTTCCGTCTGGGAGCCCAGACGCTGGTCGACTATCGGCTCAATGGAAGGTGGACCCTGACCGGGGGCGCGTCGCTGATGGGGGCCTTCGCGGGCCCGCTCACCGTCTTCCAGGGCAGGCTCAACGGCTCGCACCTGCTGGTCGCGCCGGGCGGTTCTCTGGGCGTGGCGTACCGGCTGAATCCCTCGCTCGAACTGCGGGCGGAGGGTGGCCTCGAGCTTCCGTTCGACGTGAGGGACGGCCGCCGTCAGCCGACCGGTTACGCCGGACTGACGCTCCGCTGGGGACGCACCTCCCGTCGCTGACGTGAGCGTCCGCGCGCGCTCGGCCCTCTTTGGCTGGGGTGTCGCGCGCAAGGTGACAGCGATGCATGGCCCCGGGACGGGTGGCTGGAGGGAGTGGAGGCACCAGCTTGCGCCCACTCTTTTCGCACCCGTTGGAGGGGGCCCATGTCCTTGCCGCGCCGCTGGCCGGATCCATTCGCCATCTGTCTTTGCTTCGGGCTGGGCTGGGTGTTGCTGGCGGGGGCCAGGGCTCCAGAGCCCGCCGCGCGGGCCCTGCCAGGGGGCTTCTCGTCCGAACTCGTGGTGGGTGGACTGCACTACCCCACGACGTTCGCGCACTTGCCGGATGGGCGCATCCTCGTCGCGGAGAAGGCGGGGGTGGTCCGGCTGGTCAAGGACGGCGTCCTGTTGCCCACGCCCTTCCTGGACCTCGGCGCGCGGGTGAACAACCACCATGACCGGGGCCTGCTGGGGCTCGCGGTGGACCCCGCCTTCGCGCAGAACGGCTACGTCTACCTGCTCTACACCTACGACGACGATGCCACGGATGACGACGGGCCCAAGACGTCGCGCCTGGCGCGCTACACGGCGGTAGGGGACACGGCCTCGCCCGCCAGCGAGTCGGTGCTGCTAGGCACCGTGGTGGCCGGCTCCTGCAACGACCATCCTCCCGGCTCCGACTGCATCCCTTCGGACAGCGCGTCGCACTCCGTGGGCAACATCCGGTTCGCGCCGGATGGCACGCTCTTCGTGTCGCTGGGGGACGGGGCCCGCTTCGACGCGGTGGATGACGACGCGCTGCGGGCGCAGGACCTGGACTCGCTGGCGGGCAAGGTGCTGCGCGTGACGCGCACCGGCGAGGGTGTGCCGTCCAATCCGTTCTGGAATGGGAATGGCCAGGCCAACCGCTCGAAGGTGTGGGCGCTGGGGCTGCGCAATCCGTACCGCTTCAACCTGCGGCCGGGCACCGCCACGCCCTACGTGGGCGACGTCGGCTGGAACGACCACGAGGAGATCAACGTCGCGACCCCGGGCGCGAACTTCGGCTGGCCCTGCTACGAGGGCTCGGGTCGCCAGCGCGGCTACGAGCCCAAGGGCGTGTGCCAGGCGCTGTATGCCCGGGGCCCGAGCGCCGTGCGGCCGCCGCTGTACTCCTGGACGCATGCCGAGGGCCAGACGTCCACGGGCGGCGCCTTCATCCAGGACCCGGCGTTCCCGGAGCAGTGGCGGGGCGCCTACTTCTTCGCGGACTACACCCAGCAATGGATCCGCGCGCTGCGGGTGGATGCGAATGATCAGCTCGTGCCGGACAGCGTGGCGCTCTTCGCCACCGAGGCGGGCGGCGTCGTCGACCTGAGCAGCGGGCCGGGCTCCCAGCTCCACGTCGTGGACATCCTCGCGGGTGAGCTGCGCCGCATCCGCTACCCGGCCAACAACACGCCGCCGGTCGCGGTGGCCTCGGCGACGCCGCGCGAAGGCGGGCCGCCCCTGCGGGTGTTCTTCTCCAGCGCCGGCTCTCGCGACATGGACGGCGACGCGCTCCAGTACGTGTGGGACTTTGGCGACGGCAACTCCGTGTCGGGCGTGGCGAACCCGGAGCACCTGTACGAGGTGGCCGGCCTCCACGTGGCCCGGCTGACCGTCAGCGACGGGCATGGCGGCAGCCACACGGCCTCCGTGCGCATCTCCGTGGGGAACCTGTCGCCGGTGGTGTCCATCCACTCGCCGTCGGAGGCGTTCCGCTTCAAGGTGGGAGACGTGGTGACGTTCGCGGGCTCGGCGAGCGACGCGGAGGACGGCGCCATCCCCGCCGACCGGATGGCGTGGACGCTCACCCTGGTGCACTGCACGCCGGGCGCGTGCCATTCCCATCCCTACGCCGAGGGCCAGGGCCCCAGCGGATCCTTCACCATCCCGGACCATGGCGACGACGTGCGCTTCGCGCTGACGCTGACCGCGACGGACTCCGCGGGGCTGACGGGCAGCCGGATGGTGACGCTGCTGCCCCTGAAGGTGCAGGTGACGCTGGAGACGTCGCCTCCCGGGCTGGAGTTGGTGTTCGACGGGACGGCCAGCCCCTCACCGCTGGTGCGCTCCGTGGTCGCGGGCTCCTCGCACGCGCTCTTCGCGCCGTCACCCCAGGGCCCCTACGGCTTCGTCGGCTGGTCCGACGGCGGGCCCGCGGAGCACACCCTCCAGGTGGGCACGGAGGACGTGGGCGTCACGGCCTTCTTCGAACCCGTCGGGCCCGCGGAGTGCCCGGCGGGGCAGTACCGCGCGGAGTACTTCACCAACCGGGAGCTGGCGGGCGTCCCGGTGGTGGTGCGCTGCGAGGGGGCACCGCTCATGAACTATTGGGGGGCGGGCAACCCCGTGGAGGGCGTGGGCGCGGATGACTTCTCCGTGCGCTGGACGGGGCGGTTCTACTTCGCGACGGGCCTGTACTTCTTCCTGGCCCAGGCGGATGACGGCATCCGGGTCTTCGTGGATGGCAGCCGCATCATCAATGGCTGGAAGGACCAATCCTCCACCAACTACATGCAGGCGCGCTGGATGCGCGCCGGTGAGCACACCGTCGTCGTCGAGTACTACGAGCACGACGGTGACGCCGTGGCCGGGCTCCGGTGGTTCCGGTAGCCCAGCGAAAGCGCTCGTGATTGCGCCGCCGCCGGAATAGAGGAGGCGCATGCCCGAGAAGAACGACGTCATCCGGACCGCCACCTGTGCCTGTGGACAGGTGGCGCTCGAGGGGCGCGGTCCGCCCATCATCCACGTCGAGTGTTACTGCGACGACTGCCAGGAGGGGGGCCGCCATATCGAGGCCCTTCCGAACGCGCCGTCGCCTCGCGGCCCCTTGGGCGGCACGGATTTCCTCCTCTACCGGAAGGATCGCCTCCGTGTCTCCCGAGGTGAGTCGCTCCTGTCGGGCTTCAAGCTCAAGGACGCTTCAGCGACGAGGCGGCTCGTCGCGACGTGCTGCAACTCGGGGATGTACATGGACATGGGCCCGGGGCCGCACTGGTTCTCGGTCTACCGGAACCGGTTCACCGGCGAGGTGCCCCCGTTGGAGCTGCGCACCTGCACCCGTTACAAGCCCGCGGGCGTGGAGCTCCCCAACGATGTTCCGAACCATCCGAGCTTCCTGTCGGTCAGGTTCATGACGAAGCTCTTCCTCGCGTGGATCCCCATGCTGCTGAAGCGCTGAGCAGGCGGCCCCCTCAACCCAGGGAGGCGGCGATCTCGAACCATCCTTCAGTCCGCGCCATCCGGCCGCTAGCTCCTCGAAGCCCGCCTCCGAATCCAGCTCCACCCGGGAGGCGCGCAGCGCTTCGTTGAGGTCGCGCTCGATTGTCACGGTGCATCCTCCCGACGACCCAGGCGGCGCCACGTTCACCTCACTCCGGCGCCGGGAAGTGTAACGCGTTGGCGGCACCAGCGGGCGACGAGCGCCTCGTAGCCTGCGTAGGACAGCGGCAGGAGCAGGGCGAAGAGGAGGGTGAGCGAGGGCAGGGCGGGGTGGGCCAGGGGATCCCTCACGTGCGAGGCCATGGCGCGCAAGAGGCGGTCCGGCTCCGAGAGCACGTCCCAGCTGTTCCAGCGCTCCACGCGGCCCAGGTAGATGCCATAGCCACACAGGCCGGAGGTGATGGCGACGAAGGCCCACGCCGCCGTGCGGCCCCAGCGCTCTTCCAGCCACCGCTTCCAGATGTCCAGGGACAGCAGGCCCAGCAGCCACCCGGTGGCGGCGAAGAGGGCCAGGAGCGCGGCGTCGAACCAGAGCGGGACCACGGGCCGCTGACGCAGGTGGATGAAGTCGGTGACCAGGTAGGGCGCGTTGGGAAACAGCGCGAGCCAGCCAAGCGCCAGCGGGGCCAGGAGCCACGGACGGCCCAGGCCTCGCACCATGAGCCCGCGTGCGATGAGGGCCAGGGTGTACGGCGCCCAGGCCAGGAACAGGTTCCACGACAGGAAGGCGAAGCTGGCGCGCTCGCTCCAGTCGAGCCGCAGGGCCAGCAGGTCCACCGCGAGGATGCTGCACAGGATCGCGGGCAGCAGTCCGTGGCGGCTCGGGATGGAGGCGAAGGGGGAGTGCGGTCGGGACATGGTTGCGTGTGGCGACCCAGCCGCGCACCGTGGCGGAATGGCCACGGTGCAACGGCTCCGGGAAGGGCGTGGACCCGGAGCGCCGTCATTGGAGCCCTCGGGCCTGCCCTTGAGCAATGCGCGGGCCAGGGCCAGACGCCACCGTCCGCCCCGGCCGCGCCCGGCGCTCAACAGTCGAGGTCGTACGTCTTGACGTCATCGTTCGGCGCGACGACCCGAAGTGTGTTGCTGCCGTCGTACGTCGCGGTGAACGTCCCTTCGCTGGTCTCCACCTGCACCATCCCCGCCGTGGGGCACTGGTGGTCGCAGCGCTGGTAGCCGGACACGGTCGCCGTCGAGTTGAGCCCGCCCTTCGTGGCCTGCGACGTACTGTCCACGGTGATGCACCCGCTGCCCGCCGTCCAGGTGACCGTGCTCTGGGACGTTCGCGAATCGAAGCGATTCGGCGAAAAGCTGTTGGAGGTGACGGTCACCTTGCGCTGGTCGCCATCCGGCGGGGAGCCGGCGATCTGCAGGGAGAGGTTGTACGGCTCTCCGTTGATGGTGAGCCCGCTGGAGTTCGCCGTGGCGGCGAGCTGCCCCTGATTGTCGGAGAGCACCACCTCCACGTTGCCCGAGATCTGCGTGAGCGAGACCGCCGCCGTGCAGTCGTTGAAGGTGTAGTTCACCGTCGCGCCCGTCGCCGTCGCGGTGGCGCAGCCGGAGGGGGTGAAGGCGGTGGAGGCATTCGCCGCGAGCTGGGTGGCCGCGGTGGCCGGGTCGACGGCCATGGCCTGCACCTGGCCGATGGCGTAGTACCAATAGCTGTAGACAGGGTCGACCCAGGCATAGCTCCAGGCCGCGTCATACGCCCCGTAGTACGAATCGTAGTAGACGTCGTCGTAGTAGTACGGGTCGTAGGTGCTGGTGCAGCCCAGGCCTGCGCCCAACGACAGGAACAACAGCGCCGCTTTCATCCGTTTCATCCGCCGCCCCCCTTGCGTGCGTTCATCTGACCGGGCCCAAGGTGGGCTCCGGTGGTGGGCGGGTGTACTGACCCGCGGACCGGCACGACTGCGAGGTGCTGGTCCGCGGCTTCACCTGTCAGTCCGGGCTCCGAAAAACATTTCCCGCCTTGCGAAGGGCGTTGAACAGCTTTTCCCGGTCCAGTCGCGCCCGAGCGAAAGCCTTTGGCACGAAGAGCTGTTGGAGCGACGCGTCCGTGGCGTCGAAGTTCCCTGCGGCGAAGTGATGCGTTGCCTTCACCTGGGCTTGCACGTCGTGGTCATCCGCGATGACCGCCTTGGCCTTCAGCACGCCGCCGACCCGGAGCGCAGCGTCGTTGCCGTGCCCCCAGACGACCTGGGCCTCCAGGTCCTGGCCCACGACCAGCTCCCCATCCGTATCCACGCCGCTCGCGCGCAGCGAGCCGCCCACCACGAGCAGGCCTTCGGGCCCTGCGTTGCTCAGCACGCCCTCCACCGTGAGGTTTCCTGTCACCAGCAGGGGCCCGTCCACCTGCACGTCGCCCTTCACCACCAGGTCCCCGCGCACGAAGCGTGGGAGCTTGGAGAAGGAAGGCGCCTTGGCTTCGGCTGGGAGCACATCCCGGGCGAGCTCCACCAGGGCCATGGCCGTCCAGGGAGGCATGCCTTGCACCGCCGCCGCGAGCGCGTCCCACGACGTGGCGCCTTCCAGCGCGAGCCGATTCAGGACCTGCTCCACGGAGTCCACGTCCTTGTCCTCGAAGTACCAGGCCTTGAGCAACGCCTTCCGCTTGCGGGTCAGCGCGGCCAGCAGCGGCTGCACGTCCAGCGCCCCCTTCTTCCCCGAGGGCGCCCTGGCGCCCATGAGCTGGGCGAGGTGCGGGTTGCCGTGCTCCAGCGCCTCCTTCACGGGCGTCTGTCCCGCCGCGTTCTTGCGAGCCGCGTCCGCTCCGGCCTGGAGCAGGACCTGGATGACGGGCCCGCGCTCCTGGATGCGCGCGTGCTGGTGCAGCGGCGTCCAGCCCTTGCCCGCGTTGGGGTTGGCGCCCGCGTCGATGATCGCTCGCGCCACGTCCGCCCGCCGCGCGTCGAAGAGCGCCGTGCGCCCCGCGTTGTCGAGCGCGTCCACGGGAACGCCGCCCTTCGCCAGCAGGGCGATGCAGGCCGTGCTTCCATGCTCGGCCGCGGCGTGCAGGGGCGTGGACTTCGCTGAATCGGTCGCGTCCGCGGGAGCGCCCAGCCGCAGGAGCTCCTTCACCAGCGATGCGTCGTCCACCATCGCGGCCAGGTGGAGGACACCGCGCTTGTTCTTGTCCCGGGCCTCCAGGTCGGCCCCCAGCGCAATCAGTGCCAGCACCCGGCCCGTGCGCCATTCCCCCTCGAAGCCAGGGCCGAAGAAGGGCGACGCGTCGAGCCCCGCCGCCTGCAGGAGTGCGTCGTCCAGGGCCTTGGCCTTCTTCGCCGGGGGGCGCGTCGCGGCCTTCTGCTTCCGGAGCCACGCGTGGAAGCCGTCGTTGGAGAAGGCGCCCTCCAGGCCCTGGAAGGCGAACGGATCCTCGTTGCCCTCGTCGTCGCGGGCGCGCGGGTCGGGAGCGGCCTCCACCCGGGCGAGCAGCTTCCGGTAGCCCTGCTCCGGAGTGCCTCGCCGCAGCGCGTGCCACGCTTCCAGCCCCCGACGCGCGCAGGCGTGGTCCGCGATGTCGCGCAGGGCTTCGGCCTCCACCAGCGCGGCCTCCGCCTGTTGGAGCTGCGCGTCCGTCGGCTTGCGCCGCACCAGATCGTCGGCCCACTGGCTCAGCGCCAGCGCGCGCGCCTTCTGCTGGGTCGACAGCTCTCCGCCGGGCTTCGTCCCGCGGGTCAATTCGAGGATGCGGTCGCGAACCCGCCAGTGCTCGGCCTTCACCTCGCGCTCCCAGCGGTGGGGCTCCATGCGCCGGGTCGGATCCAGGGCCCAGTTGAGCGAGTGCAGCGCCAGCAGGTGCTCCGGATCCGCCTCCACGATTTCGCGCAGGAGCGCGATGGCCTGCTCCAACTGGGGCGGCATCTCATCCAGCAACGCGTCCGCCTTCTTCATCAGCGCGGCGGTGTCAGGCTTCCTGGGCGTCCGGGGGCGTGGCATGGCAGGGGACCTTGCCAGGAGGCGCACGGGGTTGCCCGGGCAAACAGCGGCGTCACACGACAAGGCCCCGGATGCTCACAGGCAATCCGGGGCCTTCGTTCTTCAGCCGCGACGTGGGGCTACTTCACCGTCATGCGCCAGGTGCGGCTCTCCGTGGTGCCACCCCGGCCGTCCTCGGCGAGGACCTTCCAGAAGTAGTCCCTGCCGCCCTCCAGCTTCACCGTCCTGGACTGCTCGGGCACGCCCTTCGTGCAGGCCGCGTAGGTGAAGCGGGTGTTCACGTTCCAGACGCAGTGCCGGTAGACGACGGCGTCCCCGTCCTTGTCGTACGCGTCCTTCCACTCGAAGGTCACGGTCGACGAGGTGATGGCGGTCTCCTGCGGCGCCACCAGTTCCAGTGTCTCGGGCGGGAGGTTGCGGCCCAGCTTCTCCGTCGTGATGAACGTCTGGGCGAAGCCCGGCTCGCCGGTCGCGGCCACGTCCTGCGCGCAGTCGCGCAGACGCGCCTTCGACACGCCCTTGCACAGCGCCTCCGCCTCCTCCAGCGGAATGGCCTTCAGCGGCTCCACCACCGGGATGCCGGGCGGCGCCTTCTCGATGCGGCACATGTCCGCCTTGTACCCGGGCCATTCGCGCAGCGTGTACGACTCAGGGGAGTAGCCGGAGGCGTAGTCGAAGAGGGACGTGTCCTTGGACACGCGCCAGGACTCGCCGAACTTCTCGTACAGGCCGACGTAGCGGTCCCCCAGGTCCGAGGGACGCTCCCCCAACTGCGAGCCATCCGGCAGCACGGGCAGCCAGTTGCCCGGGGCGATGGGACCCAGCAGGCCCTCCGTGGCGCGCGCCTGCCGCACGTCGATGTTCATGTACCAGAGGCCGTAGTGCGCCCACCAATCCGTGGTGATGGTGATGCGCGTGCCTCCCGCGGATTCGATGCGGATGCCGCCGTTCGTCCCTGTGGACGTGATGCGTCCTCCGGCGGGGAGAAGCAGCTCCTTCTCCAGCGTCACCGGCTTGCCGTCGACGCGCAGCTCCAGCAGCTCCGGCTTCTCCGCGTTCATCTGGTAGCTGACGCGATGCGGGCCGACGCGCGCCGCCACCGCCGTCGTGATGCTCGCGCAGGCCGTCAGGCCGGTGTGTGGATCCGGCCCCACGGGGTGCTCGGTCTGCACGGGTGTGTGGCGCGCCTGGAGCTCCAATCCCGGGTCGCGCAGGAGCACGTACTCACCGGCGCCCTGGAAGTCGTAGCGCACGCCGTCCATCGTCGTCAGGTGCGGGTCGCCCCAGAGGGAGGGATTGCCGCCGATGATCCACCGCTTGATGGTTTCGATGTCCGTCTGGCTCAGCGGCGGCCCGCCACACGGCATCATCCCCAGCCCGTTGCCGCAGGCCTCCGACGTGCGGGTGATGCGGTCGAACAGCGGCGCCGTCAGGCTGGTGGCCAGGGACTCCGCGATGGCATGCGGCGCCGTGAGCGGATTCACGCCGGGGGCGCTCTGGTTCTCGGCCAGGTTCAGGTAGGTGCCGAAGTTCTTGTACGGCGGGTAGTCCAGCCCACCGTGGCACTCGATGCAGGCCTTGTTGAAGATGCGCTGCACGTCCGTGTACGTCGGGTCGGCGCCCGCGGGCGGCAGCGAGGCCAGCGTCGCGTTCACCGCCGGAATCAGGCTGGCGCAGGAGTAGGGCGCCGCCAGGCCGGGGACGGGGTCCGCCGTCAGATTGGCCTCCAGCTCCGTGCGCAGGGCATTGGTGTACGTGCCGAACACGTCGGCGAAGCCATAGGCGCGCGAGCGGCCGCGCACGCCCAGGGACCACTTGTCCACCGACACGCCGAGCGGCTCCAGGAAGTACCGGTACAGGGTCACCAGGTTCGTATTGGGGCTGTACTGCTCCCGGTCCACGAGGATGCCGCCCATGACCGTCGAGTCCGGGGCTGGGTTGTCGATGGGCCGGCGGAACACCTCCTGCCGCAGCCGGGCCAGCGACACATCCGTCGACGCGCTGGTCGCGGCGCCGTACTGGGGAATAAGGCCGTTCACCGTCGTCCCGGTCGTTACGTAGGGGTCGCTCGCGCGGCTCAGGTTGAGCTTCTCGATGTCGGCCTTGCGGCGCGGGATGCTCTGGGTGCGCGCCAGGGTGTCGTCGCGCAGGGCGTTGATGCCCAGGCCGTTGCGCGACGTGAAGAAGGGCAGGTCCACCGCCAGGCCCGCGGGGTTGCTCTGCACCGTGTTCAGCGAGCTGTTGATGGTGAGGCAGCCCTTGGTGATGGCCAGGGCCACCGGGCGCGGGTCGACGTAGACGCTGCCGGTCGCCCAGCGGTGGCTGGCGAGCTCGTCCGCGATGCGCCGCTGGTTGAGGCTTCCATCCAGGCCGCCCAGCAGGTCGAACAGCTGGACGCCGCGCCCCTCGTCCCCGGAGATGAGCGAGTCATGGAACAGCGTGACGGACGGGCCGCCCCGGGTGACGGACGTCAGCGCGCCCACGCCCGGCTGGGCGTTGAAGCCATACGCCGTCGCGATGGTGGGAGCGTTCCCTGACGGAACGGGCTCCGTCGTCACCGGGGGCGTCAGGTCGAAGCTGAAGCGCGGCGTCCCGTCGTTGGGGCCGCCCCGGTAGCGCGTGATGAGATGGGGGCTCCCCGCCGGCAGCCGTCCGGGGGGTTGCAGCCGGAGCTGTTCGATGAGCCGGCGGACCTCGGGCTGCGTCCGCCACGTCCAGGGGTTGAACAGCTTGCGGAACGCGGCGATGTCCACCGAGCCCTGGTAGAGGCGATCCCGGTTGAAGGGGAGCATCCCTCCCCAGTTGTCATAGGGGTCCCAGTTGGGCTTGTTCTTCGTCTTGATGACACCCACCGGGATGCCATCCGTGCCGGGGACGCCCGTGCGGTTCAGCACGTTGCGCGTCGAATGGCAGGCCGCGCACTTCCCATCATCCTTCTCGATGTGGCGCGAGCGCGGCGGGATGGCGCCCATCGGGGGGATGGCCGTGAGGATGATTTCGTGGAAGCGGAAGTTCTTCGTCGCCTCGTCCCACTGCATGTATTCGATGACGTCCGGATGCGAGCCTGGATAGGACGCATGCGGCGCGGGCCCGATGGAGAAGACGGACCGGGCGTCCTTGCTGGAGAGCAGCAGGCGCGGGTGCTCCGCGGTGCCCGTCTGGAGGCTCTCCGAACGCGCCATCAGGATGGGGCTGGCCCTGTACTCGGCCGGCAGGGCGCTGACGAAGCGGGCCACGGTGTTCGTGGCCGCGTTGGCGGGATTGTTGAGATACGCCTCGATTTCCTCGGGCGTGATGGCGCTCGGGTTGGCGACGGGGATGGGGTTGACGGTGCCCGCCGCGAGCCGGAAGACAGGCTTCACGGACCGCGCCACGCCCATGGACAGGGTGCAGAGGGGCGCCGTCCCCGTGCAGTCCGGCGTGGACGTCAGGTCCTCGTCCAGGTCGATGTTCCAGCCCGCGAAGGAGGACCCCGCTGACGGCGTGGCGGTGAGGGTCACGGACGCGCTGGCGGCATAGGTTTCATCGCAGTCGCTGCCGAGGCTGTTGGTGCAGTTGATGCCCGTGCCCGTGACGGTGCCGGAGCCAAGCCCCTGGGGCATGACCCGGAGGGCCGCGGCTTCGGCCGTCGCCGTGTACAGCGACGCCGCGAAAACCAGCTGAAGGGGAAACGAAGCAATGAGTCGGTTGCGTCTCATGCGCGGACCTCCGGGAAGGACGTGAGGCGTTGGGAGCGTCCGGAATCGCTGCAAGGAGATGGCCGCGTTCAACCGCGCGGAATCACTCCCCAGCGGCCACGTCTCCCGTGGCCCGGGAGGCAACGAAGCCCGCGTGGATGTTGCTTCGCTGGCAACGTCTGGCCCCGTGTACTCTCACAGTGAAAAAGGAGAACGCCGTGGCCAGTCCCAATCCCATCATCCGCGTCCTGACCCTCGCGAATCAGACCCTCTTCGTGACCGGCTTCGAGGGGTTCGCGCCAGGGGAGTGCCTCATCCCGGCGGGGACCCGGATCCTCCCCGGCGAGAAGACCTATGCGGATGTCGCGCGGCTGGACCTGTCCCAGGCGGAGCCGCGCCAGACCCTGGTCTATCTGGGGCTGACGCGCGCGAGCCGGGACTTCACCTGTTACATGCGCACGGATGGCAAGAGTCCCCAACTCCTCTTCGGGCTCTACCAGGGAGACGGCGCCGCACCCGCGCCGCTGGATGATCAGTACGGTTACGCCAAATCATTCACAGATGGGCTGCGTGAAGACATCTGGCAATACCAGTTGAGCAAGCTGCCGCCGTTCCCTGCGGCCCATGCCCGGCTCCAGCCGCTCGTGGAGGGCGCGGTGTTCGCAGGCGATATCTTCCAGCTCAAGTACCAGCTCCCCAAGCTGGTGATGGGCGCCATCGTCCGAGGCTCCGATGGATCCTTCGCGAGCACGGTCCTGGGCTGGGGCGGCAAGGATTGCCTGGAGCCGGATGCACGGACGCTCGTGCCGCTCGGCTCCATCACCAAGGCCTTCACGGGACACCTGCTCGCCAGGATGGTCGTGAAGGGGGAGGCCCGCTTCACGACCCAGGTCGTCCAGAATCCGGCCATCCGCCTCATCGATCTCGTCACGCACACGAGCGGCCTGCCCCGTGAGGTCTCACCGGACATCGGGCTCGAAGCGCCGGAGCCGGAGGAGCTGCCGTCCGTCCTGTTTCCGCCGGGAACGGGGGCGCTCTATTCGAACGTCGGCTTCAACGCCTTGTCCCGGGCGCTGGTCGATCAGTGCAACCCGTCGCGGGCCGCGTCCTTCTACGAGCTGTTGAAGCAGGAGGTGCTGGCCCCACTCCAGCTCGAACACACCTCGTACAACGCGCCGCCCTGGAAGGTCGGGTGCACCGACGACCGCACCCAGAACCTGTTCGGCGGCTACCATCCTGACGGCAAGCCGTGGCACATGGCGGACGAAGGCAAGCCGACCCACGACTCCACGCCTCGGGGCGCCAGCGGCCTGTACTCGACCCCTGGGGACCTGCTCCGGTGGCTCCAGTGGCACCTGGAGGTCGGTGGATCCGACACGGAGACGCGGTTGTTGAATCACGCCACCTACGTGCAGCGCGACGGGCTGCACCCCGTCCTCGGCCTCGACGAGTCCGGCCACATGGATGCGATGGGGCTGGGTTGGGTCGTGATGATGCCCAGGGGCGACCGGCCGTTCATCCTCCAGAAGGCCGGGGCCACGCGCGGCGTGTTCAACTACCTGGCGTTCTCACCCGTTCGCGGGGTCGGGTTCTTCATGAGCGTCGACAGGTTCGACGTCGGCGCGGCGACGGAGATGCCGCAGATGATCAACGACCTCATCGCCAGCGCCGCGCCGCGCTGAGCCCGGTTCCCGGGAGGGACGGCGGTGCTCAGGGGCTCCAGCGAGCCCGGCGCACCAGCCATGAGCTGCCGCCGCGCCCGTCCCGCACCACGGCCCAGAACGTCACCTCCTGGGCCGCCGCGCCCTCCGCCGGCTCCCACTCCACGCGGTGGCGCCCCTGCTGGCCACCGAAGTCCGCGCCGCCCGTCTCCGACAGGTTGAACTCTCCCAGCGTGGTGTACCAGGCGATCTCCCACGCCTCCTTGAGGTTGACGGCCTGCAGGCGCAGGCCCGGGACCACGTAGTTCTCCTCCCGGTCCGACACGTCCTCGGACGTCATCACGAAGGGCCCTGGGCCGCGCAGCTCCAGGGGCTCACCTTCCGGCCAGGCCACGTCGTCCACCCGCAGGCCCGGAAGCACGGGCTGCACGTTGGCCGTCATGCCCTCCACCACCGGGCACCAGAAGACCATCAGCTTCTGCGCGTAGACCTCTTCGTCGCCCGCCGACACCCTCAGGACGAGCGGCATGCGGATGCCTCCCAGCCCCTGGTACGCGTCCTCCGCCAGCACGCGCTCCAGGAGGAGCTTGTCCTGCGAGACCCGGGCCGCGCCGGGACGGATGGGGAGCGTCAGCTCGCCTGCGACGGTGGTGCCCTCCGCGAGCAGGGCGCGGTCCGCCTCGTTCGCGCAGATGCGGTCGTCCTGATCCGCGCAGGCCCACAACTGGTACTGGATGGGCCGTCCCTCGCCGGCGGGGTCCACCAGCAGCGCGCGGTACGTCACCTCCTCTGCCAGCTCGTCGAAGGCCTCCGGCGTCTGTTCGCAGGTGGAGGCGATCAGCTCGGGCTTTTCCGTGGACACGCCGAGCACGCGGAGGTCGTGCACGCTCGACGGCTTGTCCTCGGGTTCGACGCAGGCGAGCGCCGTCAGCGCCAGCAGCAGCAGGCTTCCGGTGTTGAGCAGGGCTTTCATGTCAGAAGCTTCCTTTCACGCCCACCACGGGGAGGATGGGGATGCCGGGCACTTCGTACTCCCGGCGCTGCCGGTAGTCGTTGAAGGTGAACTCGACGTTCTCCGCGTTGTAGAGGTTCTGCACGTCGAGGTAGGCCCCCAGCGTCCAGCTCTGGAACTGCCAGCTCTTGTCCAGCCGCACGTCGAGCTGGTGGAACCCTGCCATGCGCGCCGAGGCGTAGGGGCCGTACATGCCGGTGAAGCGGTTGCGGTCCACCTGGTACTGGTCGAACGTGTGGTTGAGCGGCGTCGTCGGGCGGCCGGTGGTGTAGCGGAAGCGCCCGCCCAGCTCCCAGCCGTTGCCCAGCACGTAGGTGCTCACCAGCGTGAGGATGTGCGTCTGGTCGAAGGGGCTGAGGCCATACGTCTCGTCGCCGTTGCCACCGAAGCCCCCGCCGAAGTCGCCACCATTCCCTTCGGGGGCGGAGCCCGTGCGCCCGTCGAGTGACTGGCTGAAGGTGTACGACAGCCAGCCGGACCACTTGTCCGTCGCGGACGCGCGCTGCTTCTTCACCATCACCTCCACGCCCAGGGCGCGGCCGATGCCCTGGTTGGAGTACGGCAGCTGGACCACGCCTCCACCCGGGAGTGAGAGGATGTCGCCGGGCGCCGCGATGTTGTCGAAGCGGCGGTTGAAGAAGCCCGTGACGTCCACGTTGAACACGTCGGTCAGCCGGTGCTCCACGCCCAGGCTGCTCTGGAACGCGCGCTGGTAGGCCAGATCCGGGTTGCCGTACGGCAGGGAGATGAAGCGGAACGTCTCCGCCGGCTGGCTGTAGAGGCCGAGCGAGCCCTTGAGCTGGGTGCGCTCGGTGGCCGCGAAGCTCACCCACAGCCGGGGATCCAACGCCACGTTCCGCGCGTCGCCCGCGCGCTGGTAGTTGGCGCGCACGCCGGGGGTGAAGGTGAATTTGCCCACCTTCAGGTCCGCCTCCACGAAGAGCGCGCCGTCGAAGGAGCCGAGGCCGATGTGCTCGACCAGCAGCTCGCCCACGGACTCGGCGCCGGGGAAGGCCACGTACTCGAAGTTCTCCGGGGCGGGGAACTCCACGTCGAAGGACTGGTGCTCGTAGACGAGGTCCAGGCCGGTGCGCACGGTGAGGTTGGAGGACAGCTCCAGGCCCAGCACCTCGCGCGCGCCCACCGTGTAGCCCACGCCATCCTGCTTCGCGGCGCCGAACTTGAAGCTGGTGCCGTCGTAGCCCACGTACGGCGTGAAGACGGACGTGAGCGCGCCCTTGCGGTACGTCCAGTCACCCTTGATGCGGTGGAAGAGGGTGTGCGTGTCCACCGTCAGGTCGCGCTCGGTCTCCGGGCCTCCGGTCACCAGCCGGAGCTGGTCGTCACTGCCAAAGGCCATGACGTAGCCGGTGCTGCGCGCGCCGCCCGCCAGGGCCTGGGCCTCCTCCTCCGAACGGGCATCCCGCTTCGCGCCGAAGTCCACGCGCAGCTGGTAGTCCCAGTATTTGGGGACGACGGACAGGGTGCTGCCCTCGCTCTTGGGGAGGACGGCGGGCAGAATCGTGTCGATGTACGAGCGCCGCGCGGCGGCGGCCACGCTGATGCCGTCCGTCACGGGGGCTTCCAGGAAGAAGCCCGCGTCCAGCAGGTCCACCTTCACCGAGCCATGGAATGTGTCGGCTGCGCCCTTGCGCGTGCCGACCTCCACGATGCCGCCCACCGCGCGGCCGTACTGGCTGCCGTAGCCGCCGGGGAAGAAGTCGAGCTGGTCGATGAACTCGGCGTTCACCACCGAGGGCCCGCCGAGCAGGTGGAAGAGGAGGGGGATGCCGACCCCGTCCATCATCGTCGCCGTCTGGCCGGGGTTGGAGCCGCGCACCAGCAGCTGGCCGGAGATGAAGGGCGCACGCGCCACGCCCGGCAGGGTCTGGATGACGCGGATGGGGTCGCCGAAGGTGCCCGGCGTCCGCTGCGCCTCCTGGCGCGTGATGGTCCGGCGCACGACCTCCTTCTTCGGCCGGTCGGAGCGCACGACGGTCTCCAGCGCGCCGCCGGTGGGGGCGAGGAAGAAGTTCACCTCCGTCGTCTCGTCCGCCTGGAGCTGCTCCTTCGTCTGGTAGAGCTGGTAGCCGGACGCCACCACGCGCACCGCGCACTCGCCAGGGGGCACGTCCAGGCTGAAGCGGCCGTCCGCGTCGGAGAGGGCCTCGGGCGCCTCCGGGTCGTCACCGCAGCGCACGGTGGCGCCGGCCACGCGCGAGCGGCTGCCGCGCGAAATCAACTGGCCCTTGAGCGTGGCCTTCCGCGCCACTGGGGCCTGGTCCGGTCCGGGGGCCTCCTCCGGAGGGACGTTGAGGGTGAAGTGGTAGATGTATTCCACCTGCACCGGCGCGGGCACACCGTCCACCTCCGCGGGTGAGAAGCGGAACTGGCGCACCGCCGCGATGGCCGCCTCGTCGAAGCCATGGCCCGCGGGCTCCGTGGGCAGCACGTCCGACACGGAGCCGTCCGCGGCGATGGTGATGATGAGGCGCACGGAGGCGGTGAGCCCCTCCGCGAGCGCTTCGGGAGGGTAGGGGGCCTCCACCTGCTGCAGCAGCTCCGGAGGCCTGGTGATGACGGGCTGGGCCTGCGCGGGCGGGGCCGCTTCCGCGGGCGGCGCGCCGTCCTGCGGTGCCTGTGCCAGCGCCGGGGGCGTCAGCAGGAGCGAGGCCGCGGCGAGCGCGCTTCGGGCGTTCAGGTTCAGGGACATGGGGCGCGGAGCATACGGGATGAGGCCTCGGGTTCCGCATGCCTGAAGCAATCACGGGACTGAATGTCACCGGCCCGTGCGCGCCGCGATGCCCGGGTGCCCTCCCGGAGGTGCTCCGAGGACGTGGACCGCGTAGAGATCGTTCATCCCATGAGGGGACCGCGCGCACCGAGGGCCGTGTCGGCACCCCGGCGAGGTCGAGAGGTGCGCCATCATGGGAAGGGCGCCGGGCGGCGGTAACCTATTCTCGGGGCCACGCATCCGTGTCAGCGAGCCGAGGGAGCGCACACCATGTCCGAGTCGCAACCACGTCCTGCGGAGCCTTCTCGCGAAGCGATGACGGACGCGGAGCGCCCACTCGAACCGGCCCGGGCGGACACCGGCCGGACGCGACTCGGAGAGCTCGGGGTCGCCGTCGCGGCGGTCTCCATGCTCTACCAGACGGGGCTCTTCTACGTGGTGCTGTTGCACGACGGCGTAGTGCACAACCAGTATTCCATCCACCGGCCATCCGCTGAACGGCACGGTGAAGTCGTTGACCTTCACCAGCCCGGTCATCACCACGAAGGTCCGGCTGGTGTGCAAGGACGCGCCGTACTGCCGCCTGCGGGAGCTCAAGCTGATGGGAACGCCGGGCGCCGTCCTGCCCACCGGTCCCACCACCTGCGCGGCGGGCCAGCAGACCGTGGCGCGCGGCCCCCGCTATGACGCGGCGGTGTTCCTCCCGGAGCACTACAACGACGACCGCACCACGCACTGGCCGCTCATCATCGCGCTGCACGGGATTGGCGGCTCGACGCTCAACCTCGAACACACGGCGGTGCTGAGCAACCCCGAGGGTCTGGCGAAGCAGCTCAACTCGGCCAGCTTCCGCGCGGCGATGCAGGCGATCGTCATCTCTCCCAATCAGCGCATGCCCGTCACCAACAGTGGCAATGGCTGGTTCAATGCCAACACGTTGATGGCGCTGCTGGAGGACGCGAAGAAGAACTACCGGGTGGACGCGGACCGCGTCTATTTCACGGGCCTGAGCGGCGGTGCCAACACCAGCATCGAGCTGGGCATGACCCAGACAGCCCACCTGGCGGCGATCGTCCCCATCGCGCTGACCTCCACGCCGACGAACGACCCGAATGTCTGCGTGCTGAAGCCGCTGCCCATCTGGGCCTTCCACGGGGCCCTGGACACGCCCGGACGCTCCACCAACCTCAAGCTCTGGCTGGACACGAAGTGCGGAGCGGGCGCGAGCGCGATGCGGGCCGTCACCGTCTATCCCAACGGCGGCCACAACGGGGCGACCTGGGACACGGCCTACGCCGACCTGTCCCTCTACGACTGGTTGTTGCAGCAGCGAATCAGCGACCGGCAGTAGGCGTCCCGGATTCTTGCCGGGATCGACTTGCATTCCAGGTGGCCAGGGGAGCAACGTGAATGCATCACCCCGATGGGAGGCATCAGATGCGCAAGCTTTTGCGGTTCCTGCTGGCCACCTCCGCCGTCCTCACACTCGCCCCGATCGCCTCAGCCCGTGCGGAATCATGTGAGACCGCATGTACCTGTGCGACTCCCTGCAACACGTCCTGCACCCATGATCAGGGCGGGTGGATCACGTGTAGCCGGTGGGGAGGAGATTGCATCGGCCGCTGCTTCAAGCCGGAATCCACACCTTCGGTGGCCACCCGCGACGAAGAGCCGCGGGACGAAGCATCCGGCCAGGTCTGCAGTGAGGAGCATCCGGAGCAGGAAGGCTCCGCCGCCATCAAGAGCTGAACCCCGCAGCGACTCAACGCCCGGCGCAAGGCAAGGCGCCGGGCCGCGAGCGCACCTCAGTTCCGCTGGGAGACAGGCCGTGCCCAGAACACATCCCAGGTCCAGTCCGGGAAGGTCTGCCTGGGCGTGGTGATCCGCACCCGCACCTGGGATGCGGCGACCTGGGCACCTTGTTGTCGCGCCTCGTCGAACAGCTGGGTGCGCAGGCCGGGGCCATCGACGTAGCTCGCGAACAGAAAGCCTGACTCCCCCACGGGCTCGGGTGGGGCGGAGAGGGCGGGCTCGGCGGGCTTGAGCCCCCAGTCCTCCAGAACGTCCGGATACACCTCGTCCAGGTCCATCAGCTCGACGCGGACGCCCCGGGCCCCACAGGGACAATCCCAGCCGATACCGCCCTCCAGCATGCCCGAGGCGAGCGTCCGTCCGCGCGCGGGTGCGCCGCACAGGCCACACCTCACCGGTGCCACGTCGCCCACCCGCTGGCCCTGTTCATCGAAGAGGAGGTGGAGCACTTCCGTGGGTTCGGGCTTCATGGACGCGGTGAATCAGAGCATGGGGGAGAAAGGCTTCTTGAGGGTCAGCGTGAGGCCAATCTCCCGGCCATACGGGAGGCGGCCCGACAGGTCCCGCCCGTCCTGGAAGGGGAGGCTGAAGCGGACGCCCACGGAGCCGTAGACGAAGCCGAGGAAGGGCGCCAGGTGGAGCGACGTCGTGGGCCGGTGGGCCGCCGTCCCCGTCTCGTGGGCCACGCCGGTCTCCAGTCCGAAGATCAGGAAGGTGCCCTGGACTCCACCACACAGCCGCGCGTGGTCGCCGTCCATCCACTGGCCCTGCCCGAAGACACCCACGGCGCCTGACTTGAAGGAGCGCGTGCTGTTGTTGTGCATCGCCAGGTTGAGCGTGGACTCCAGGCCCACGCCCCAGGTGGAGTCCCCCTGGCGGCGGCTCGCGCTCAGCAGCGGGCCCACCGTGAACCAGGGTTGCGGCGAGCCGTCTTCAGGCGACGCGGCAGGGACCACCAGGGCGAGCAGGGCAAGGGCATTCATCGCGTCAGGATACGCGGGAGACTCCCTGTCGCCCGGATTCCCCTCCAGACACTGTCCATGCAGGAGGATGCGTTACGCTCTTCCCCATGGCTCCCTCACCCTTCCAGGCGGAGTTCCGCGTTCTCATCGGTCCTCCAGAGCATGGAGGACCGGAGCGCCTCGGAGAACCCCATCTCGCCCCGGGTCGAAGTGGCGTTTCTTCCCTTCGCCCAATCCCTGGCGCGGCAGGGGCTTGCCTTCCTCGCGTGGGCGGAGCGGGTGCTCACGGCGGTCGACGCGCGTGAGCCTCCGGTGCCGGCTGCCCTCAAGACGGAGTTCAGCCGGGCCCTGAACCTTCCCCGCGACGTCCTGGAAGAGGTCGCCTCCAAGGTCGGCGTGACGGCTACCGGGGGATGAGGATCACATCCTCATCCTGTTCCAGCTGGTACGTTCCGTCAGGCTGCTGGCACCGCTCGGCATGCGCGCGGATTCGAGCATCGAGCCTTGCCGCCTCGTCCGGGTTCAGGGCCGCCAGTTGCGCGGCCGTGTAACACCCCTCCAGCACGAGGAAGCGGCAGAGCGTGTACATCTCCTCGAAGGTCTGCGCGGCGAACCCGCTCATCGTCGCGATCGCCTCGTGGGGCAGGTGCTTCCGCCGCAGCTCGGCGACGACCTCCTCGCTGAAGTGCAGGGTGTCGGAGAACTCGCGGCACATCGCATGGGTCGGCCCCCGGGCGGCGGCCATCACAATCAGACAGCTGCCGCCGGGCCGCACGAAGCCGAGCAGTCTGTCAATGAAGCCGCCCCATTCTGAGACAGGCACGTGATACAGGACGTGCGAGCAGACGACCAGGTCATATCTGTCATTGGAGGCGTACCGCTCCAGGGAGGCAGGGACGACCGTCGCCTTCTCATGATGGAAGCCGGAGCTCTGCTCGGGGTGGGGTTCGAGCAGGGTGAGCGAGCCGAAATGCGGAGCGAGCCGTTCCGCGACCTTGCCCGCCCCCGCTCCGACATCCAGCAGGGTGGGGTGCTCGGGGAGACCTGGGAACAGTCGCTCCGTGACGATCTGGTGGATGTTCGTCGGATGCCTTGCGGACGCAGCGAGCAGGCGGAACGCCGTGGCGTACTCCTGCGGTGACATCGTGATTGCCATGATTCCCCCGGTGTCGGGACGACTGCCGGGGGGACGCTATCATTCCGTCGCGCGGGGGGCCCGGAGACCCGGCTCCCTAAGATCTCTTCTGGGCGCGAGCCCGGGTCGGCTCGGGTGCCTTCCCAGAGGCAGCCTTCGATGCGCCTCCGACAAACTCCGCCAGGTGCTTGCCGGTCAGCGTCGACTTCGCCGCGACCAGGTCGGCCGGGGTGCCTTCGAACACGATGCGTCCGCCGTCGTGGCCCGCGCCCGGCCCCAGGTCGACGATCCAGTCCGCGTGCGCCATCACCGCCTGGTTGTGCTCGATCACGATGACGGACTTCCCGGAGTCGACCAGCCGGTCCAACAGCCCGAGCAACTGCTCGAGGTCGGCCAGGTGCAGGCCGGTGGTCGGCTCATCGAGCACGTAGACGCCGCCTTCGTCCCCCATGTGCGTCGCGAGCTTGAGCCGCTGCCGCTCTCCACCCGACAGCGTGGTGAGCGGCTGGCCGAGCCGGAGGTAGCTGAGGCCCACGTCGGCCATGCGCTGGAGGATCGCGGACGCGGCCGGCGTCTGCGCCTTGCCTGAGCCAAAGAAGGCGACCGCATCCTTCACGGGCAGGTCGAGCACCTGGGCGATGTTGAGCCCGCCGAGCTTGTACTCCAGCACCGACGCCTGGAACCGCCGGCCTTCGCAGTCTTCACAGACCGTGGTGACGCCCGCCATCATCGCCAGGTCGGTGTAGATGACGCCGGCGCCGTTGCAGGTCGGGCAGGCGCCTTCGGAGTTTGCGCTGAACAGGGCAGGCTTCACGCCGTTGGCCTTCGCGAACGCCTTGCGGATCGGCTCCAGCATGTCGGTGTACGTCGCCGGGTTGCTCCGCCGCGAGCCGCGAATCGGAGCCTGGTCGATGGACACCACCCCGTCCCGGTTTCCCACCGAGCCATGGATCAGCGAGCTCTTGCCCGACCCGGCCACGCCGGTCACCACCACCAGCACACCGAGCGGGATGTCGACGTCGACCTTCTTCAGGTTGTGCGTGCTGGCGCCGCGCACCTTCAAGACGCCAGACGGCTTGCGCACGGACGACTTCAGGGCAACCCGGTCGCTCAGGTGGCGCCCCGTGAGCGTGTCGCTCGAGCGCAGCGCCTCGACGGTGCCTTCGAAGACCACTTCGCCACCGGCGGTGCCGGCTCCGGGGCCCAGGTCGACGACGTGGTCGGCGATCGCGATCATCTCCGGCTTGTGCTCGACCACGAGCACGGTGTTGCCCTTGTCGCGCAGCCGCAGCAGCAGCTCGTTCATCCGCTGGATGTCGTGCGGGTGCAGTCCGACCGTCGGCTCGTCGAAGACGTAGGTCACGTCGGTGAGCGAGGACCCGAGGTGGCGGATCATCTTGGTGCGCTGCGCCTCACCGCCCGACAGCGTGCCGGCAGGCCGGTCGAGGCTGAGGTAGCCCAGGCCGATCTCCACGAACGATTCGAGCGTGTGCCGCAGCGACGCCAGCAGCGGGGCGACGGACGGCGAGTCCAGGCCGCGCACCCACTCGGCCAGGTCGCTGATCTGCATCGCGCAGGCGTCGGCGATGTTGATGCCCTTGATCTTGGAGGACCGGGCGGCCGCGCTGAGCCGGGTGCCCTTGCATTCGGGGCAGGAGGTGAACGTGACCGCGCGCTCCACGAACGCACGGATGTGGGGCTGCATCGCGTCCACGTCCTTGGACAGGAACGACTTCTGGATCCGCAGGATGAGCCCCTCGTAGGTGAGGTTCATCTTGTCGACCTTCACCTTGGTCTGTTCCTTGTAGAGGAAGTCGTGGAGCTCCTGCTTGGTGTACTTGCGGATCGGCTTGTCCGGGTCGATGAAGCCCGAGGCCCCGAAGATGCGCACGAGCCAGCCGTCCACGTTGTAGCCGGGGATGGTGAGGGCGCCCTCGTTGAGCGACTTGCTGTCGTCGTACAGCTGGGTCAGGTCGATGTCGTTGACCTGCCCCATGCCCTCGCACTTCGGACACATGCCGCCGGTGACGTTGAAGACCTTCTTCTCCGTCTTGCTGCCCTCGCCCTTCTCGACGGTCATCTCGCCGGTGGCGCGGACCGACGGGACGTTGAAGGAGAAGGCGTTGGATGAACCGATGTGCGGCTTGCCCAGGCGGCTGAACAGCACGCGCAGCATGGCGTTGGCGTCGGTCGCCGTGCCGACCGTCGAGCGGGAGTTCGCGCCCATGCGCTCCTGGTCGACGATGATGGCGGTCGTAAGGCCTTCCAGGACGTCGACCTCGGGCCGGCCCAGCGTGGGCATGAAGCCCTGGACGAACGCGCTGTAGGTTTCGTTGATCAACCGCTGCGACTCCGCGGCGATGGTGCCGAACACCAGCGACGACTTGCCGGAGCCGGAGACGCCCGTGAAGACGGTGAGCCGCCGCTTGGGCAGCTCCACGCTGACGTCCTTCAGGTTGTTCTCGCGAGCGCCCTGGACGCGGATCAGGTCATGGCTGTCCGCGGGGTTCGAACGGCGCTGAGCGGCGGTCTTGTCGGAGGAGGTCATGGGTCCATTTTCTCCAGCAGTTGTTCGAGGCGGTCGACGCGCTCCGACCAGAACGCGCGGTAGTGCGCGATCCAGTCGATGAGCGGCTTCATTCCGCGAGGATCCACCCGGTAGTAGGTGCAACGTCCTTCACGCCGGCCCTTCACCAGGCCAGCGTCCTTCAACGCCGCGAGGTGCTGAGAGACCGCGGGCTGCGAGATGTCGAATCGCGCCGTGAGGTCCTTCACCGCCGCTTCGCCACGCGTGAGTGACACGAGAATCGCCCGGCGGTTCGGGTCCGCCAGCGCCTGGAAGATCTTGTTCTCGGCCACGGCCACACGCTGCATGCGCAACGCATAAGTCGATGCTTATGCGTAGTCAAGCCGACCCTATCTCTCCGCCACGGCCAGGACGAAGCGCGCGTAGCCCAGCTCCGCCGCGTTCTTCATCAGCTCCAGGTTCACCCACGCGACGATGTCCGCGAAGGGCCTGCCCTCCAGGGGCCAGCGGGTGCGCTTCGACGCGTGCAGCTCTGCGTCGTCCAGACCCATGACGGAGGTGCGCCACTGGTCGTGCAGGCGCGCAATCCAGGCCTGGACGCCCTCGGCTGTTCCGGGCCAGTGCACGTCCTCGCGCTTCAGCGACCCGGTACCGAACGAGTGGTCGTGCACCATCGACCACCAGAAACCCATGTGCCAGGTCAGCCAGGCGATGGACGCGGGCCCGATGTCATAGCCCTCCGACTCAGGCCACTCCGCGCGCCAGACGCCGTCCGTGCCTTGCTCCACGTGCAGGCCCTTCCGCGCGGGGCGCTGGAGGCACTCCTGCGTCGTGAGCCCGTTGAGATGGTATTGGGTGAGCGCCCAGGCCGTATCCAGCTGCGTCAGCAACACGCTTCGAAGGCCACCGCTCTCCTGGTTTTCCATCCAGCGAGCCTTCCATGGCGGAGGACGTGCCTCAAGCAGGGGCTGCCCGCCCTCGACCTGCCTGAACAGCTGGGTCGTGGCGTCCGCCTCCTGTCCTTCATCCGATGGGAGCCGTGCGAACGCCTCCAGCCAAATTGCGGCGATCATCCGCGTGCGGCTCCTCTGGAGATGGGGATTCTGAACTCGCGCTCACAGGGGCGAGGCGGGTAACGAACCCATGAGGTTCTGGTCAAGCGCTATCTCGCACCAGTCATCCAGGGTCGTTTTGTATAGACAATCGAACGCTAGAATCGTAGCGCGGCATTGGCATGCAATGCATGCTTTCCTGGTGGGGCAGAGGCCAGCTTTCAATATAAAATCAAGGCGGGCGAAACCCTGGGGCGATGGGGGCGGATTGGGTCTATGCACGCATCAATGATCAATGAGCCCCTGGCCGCCAGGACGAGCGTTCATGTCGAAGAGCGCGGGTGGTTGTCATGGCGCTGATGGTGGAGGCACGACTGCAGGCCCTCGCGACTCAAGAGCTTGAGGAACTCGGACGTGCCTCTCCCGGTTCCGAGGACCTGATGTCGACGCTGCCGCGTCTGGAGTCACAGGCTCGGGCAATGTTCCTGCTCGAGGAGCGGGAAGTCCCAGAAGTGCGGCACGTCCTCTCGCAGCATCGTCGGGCATGGCTTGAGTTCATTCGGTCAGACCTGCCAGCCGTGATCTGGACGGGCATCGACGCTCCTCAAGCAAGTGAGCAATTGATGGTCGTTTGCGAGCTTTTGAGTGGCGGCTTGCTCTCGGCCATCGCAGCCGGAGATGAAGTGGCGGTCGCCACCTTTCGAACACGCTTCTTCGAACTCGCGCTCCCCGAACCTGACCTCTCACTCGCGACGCTGTTGCTGACGCGGCAACTCTGCTTGCTTGCGGGTCTGGAGTTCGATAGCGCGGCGAATGAGATGGAGGAGGCCTGGTCTGAGTGGGTCGAGGCGGAGCTTGTCCATCCGGCGGATGCATTGTGGAGTGGCTTGAGAGGGATTGCGGTCAATGATGTGGCCCGGGTCCAGGATGCACTCCTCGAGTTGTCGACGACTCGGGACGCGGCGCTGCATCATGCGGCCCAGAGTGGATGGGTGCTGCGGAGTACACTGCCCGTGGCGCTGACGCTTCAAACGAACGCCGCAGCGCTGGTGAGGCTCGCCCGGCTGAGAGGCATGGGGCCACTGCTGCCCGTCGGACGGTTCTTGGTGCCAAAAGCGGAAGCGCTCTGGCAACTGGATGGATGAGGACCGAATGCCGCGGAGTAGTCTGCCCGGCATGCCGCTGAAGGTGATGACGCTCAACATCCTGATGGGAGGCGAGGAGCGGATGCCGCTGCTCCTGGCCCTCATCGCCCGTGAGAACCCGGACGTGCTCGTGCTGCAGGAGTGCCTGGGTTGGGAGGACGGCGAGCGGCTTCGTCAGGTCGCCGCCGCGCTCAACCTCCCCGCCACCGACGCCCACGTGCGGCTGGGCACCGCGCGGCCCCGCCCCAGCGGCAGCCGCTACCATGTCGCTGTCGTCAGCCGCTTGCCCCTGCGCTCGGCCCGCGCCCACGCCAATGCCCACTTCATCGGCCACTGCCTCCTCGAATGCGAACTGGAGACGGGCGCGGAGCCGCTGACCCTCTTTGCTGCCCACTTCGACTCCCACCATGAGGCCCTGCGCTTCGTGGAGGCGCGCTACCTGCGCTCCCTGATCGAGCCCGCGGCCTTCGGTGCGCTGGACTTCATCCTGGCCGGGGACCTCAACTCCCTGTCGCGCGCGGACCCCTATCCGGTGGATCTGGCCGATCGCGTCCGCCGCGCGCGGGTGGACAAGTACGGCCACCCACCACGCTTCGACGTCATCGACGACCTGGAGGCCTTCGGCTGGCTGGACACGCTGCGCCTCAAGCCGGGCTCGCCCCAGTGGGCCACCGCCCGGCGCCAACGCGAGGGGGAGGTCATCGACTTCCGCACCGACTACATCTTCGCCTCGCCCGTGCTGTCCCGGCGGCTGCTCGCGGCTCAAGTGGTGGACGTAGGCACGGCCTCCGACCACCACGCCCTGACCGCGAGCTTCAGCGACGCGTGAGGCACTCCCTCACGCCAGCTCGTGGCGCTGGAGGGACTCCGCCTCCGCCACGATGGCCGCGCGGATCTTCCCCTTCAGGGGCGCCTCGTTCTTGAGCACCTCCTTGAGGGCGGCTGTCTTCCCGTAGAACACCCAGGTGGAGGAGTGACTGCCTCCGCTCGGGGTGGAGACCCGCACCTCGAAGAAGCGCTCCAGCTTGCCCTTGTCCCCGCTCAGCGGAGCCACCCGGAGCTCGACGTCGCCCACGCCGTCCACGAGCGCGCCGCCCGCGAAGCGCGTGCTCAGCGCGGTGAACGCCCCCGTGTCGGGCACGCCCTGGAGCGCGCGCCCCGACAGCTCATGGAGCGCGGCGCCAATCGCCTGTTGCAGCTTCTGTTCGTTCAGGACGATCTGCATGGGGCTCCTCAGGGTTACTTGTATTTGGCCTTGATGGCCGCGATGGAGCGCTCGAGCGCCTGGATCCGTTCGATGCTCAAGACCGGACTCAGCCCCGGGGGCAGCGGGGGCGCGTTGGACGCCTGCCCGAGCTCCATCATGCGGGCGTGGATGTAGGCCTGGTTGAGGTACTGGAGGTATTGCGCCTGCTGCGCCTCGGTCAGCGCGGACATGGCGGTCTCCATGGGCTTGACCAGGTTCTGGAGCTCGACCTCCGCGGCCTTCGACACGTTGCGCACGAGCGGCTTGCCCAGCAACACGTCGTAGGGGATGTGCTCGGCGTTGGCGATCGCCAGCACGTCCTTGCCGATGATCTGCAGCTCGCCCCGGACCCCGTTGCCATGCTTCAGGTAGGCGCACACCACCGTGTAGCCGCTCTCCATCAACTTGGACTCGGTGATGCGCAGGGGAGGCTTCCCTCCTTCAAACGCCGCGAGCTGCAACGCCTCCAGGTGCTCGGCGGTGAAGTAGGGCTTCCCCCCGGGCCCATGGAGGTTGTTGATCTCGATGACCTCCACCTCCCCCAACCGGATGGCCTCCGCGAGCCGGTTCACCACCCGCGTCATCGCCGCCGGTGACGTGTCCGACAGGACGAGCCGCGTGCCAATGGCATCCCAGAGGTTGGTGATGGCCTCCTGGACGGTGGAGACCTTCGCTCCGAACCTGTCGACCGCGCGCTGCAACCGGTTGGCCGCGGAGACGGGATCCTTCGCGCGCGCCTGCACCGACCCCATCTCCTTGAACACCCGTGCAATCAGGTTGCGAGCGGGCGCCAGCTCCTTCTCGTAGAGGGGCGCGGCCTGCTCGGCGAGCTGCGCGATGGTCGGCGAGGGGGGCTTTTCGCGCTCACGCAGGCGTTTGGCGACCTGGCTGGGACCGGGCACCTTGGACTTGCCCGCCGAGTGATTGGCGGCGCGTTCCTTGAGCCACGACGCCAGGCGGGTCGAACCAAAGGCCTTCTCCACCGCGGTGCCCTTGAGCGCCTTGAGCGCGGCGCCAACGCCCTTGGCCGTGGCCCACATCGCCAGGACCTCGACCAGGACGCCCGCGAGGACCCCGATGGTCTCGGCCAGCTCGCGCGCCGCCTCGTCCAGCCGCTGCGCGTTTCCGCGCGCGTCCCACACCTTGCTGAAGAACTTCCCGAACGCGGAGCCAATCTTCTTGAGTGAGTTGAAGATCCAAGTGGCCAGGAAGGCCAACCCCATCCACTCCAGGAGCGCGAGCCCTACCTCGAACCCCACGGCCGCACCCGGCGCGGCACCCGCTCCGCCCGCGAGCGCTCCCAGCGCCGCGCCCACCGCCGTGCAGATGGCGAGGAAGAGGATGGCGCCCACCGCCATCTCGAGGAGCGCGATGAGGACGGTGCGCAGGGCCTGCTCGACGTGCCGCGTGACCGCTTCGGGGATGTACTTCAGCGACAGCTTGATGGCCTCCCAGATGTCGCTCAGCAGCTCGGCCACCCGCTGGAAGCCGGACGCGAACGCGTCCACCACGTTGGAGCTGTACGAGCCCGAGTTGACCGAGCCGCGCAGCCCCTTGGCGAACTCCTTGCTGGGGACCCAGATGTACGTGTCGGCCTTGAACTCGAGCGACTTCCAGCCCGCGGTGGTGTTGGGAATGGCCCGCCGGTTGACCTGGGCGAGCACGGCCACGAAGAAGCGCAGGTCCGCGCCCCATGCGTGCGCGACGTCGCCGTAGTAGGTCTCCGCGATGGCGATGGCCGTGCCACTCACGCCGCTGACGACCCGGTGGAGCCGGGCGTTCGGTTCGGGCATCGGGTGGCGTGGCGCGGACCAGACGTAGTCGGCGGAGACGAAGCCCACGCGCCCGTCCCGCGTGCTCACCGACAGCCAGCCGCCGGGCATCTGCGCAATCACCTGCACGGGCGTGTTGAACGCCAGGCTCCCGAGGACGTTGTTGCCCTGCTCGGGGCTGGAGCGCAGCTGGAGGGGCGGCGACTTGCTCCACATGACGATGCCCACCCCATGCGCTGGCGGGGCATCCGCGCCCGGCGGACGGACGGGGAGGGGAGAGGCGGGCTTGATGACCGTTGGGGCGTTGGCGCGCGTCAGCCCCACGAGCTTCCCCGTCTTGAACGCATCCGCCAGGCGCTGCTTCATCACGGGGTCGGCCGGCCACGTCGCGGAGCCCGGGGTCGCCGCGCAGGCGGTGTACATCTCCCGGACCGCCTGACGGTGCGTGCGCATCCACCCGTCGAGGCACATCTGCATCACCGCGGGAGCGACCCGGCGGCTCGTGTTCTTCGCCTCCGCGTCGTTCCACAGGACGACAACGTAGGTGGCCCCGCCGCCGGAAAGTACCCACTGCTTCGACATGGCTTCCCTTCAGGTGACGGGGGCGATGGATGCTAGCCAGTTGGGCAGGGGCGGACCAGGGGCGGGCCCGAAGACCTCGTCGCGTCTCGGTTCCAACGCAGAGAACGTTTGACGCGCGCGCCGAGGCTTGATCCTCTCCGAGGATGAGCGCTCACCCCATCGACTTCGACCCTCAGCTGGCCGCCCTCCTGCCCGCGCTGGAGGGGTATGTGCCCCGGAAGATGACGCTGGAGCAGCTGGAGCACTTCCGTGGCTTGAGCCGCGTGACCCGGGAGGACCTGATTGGCGACGCGAAGGTCCACTGCGTCGATTACAGCATCCCCGGTTATCAAGGCGCCGAGATCACGGTCTCGGTCATTGCCCGGCAGGGCCATTCGGTTCCGGGGCCGGCCGTCTATCACATCCACGGCGGCGGCATGGTGATGGGGACCCGCTTCGCGGGAGCGAAGCCGCTCGTGGACTGGGCGCTCCGGCATGATGCGGTCTGCGTGACGGTCGAATACCGGCTGGCGCCCGAGCACCCGGCGCCGACCTTGGTGGAGGACTGTTACGCCGGACTGGCCTGGATGGCGGCGAACGCCGACCGGCTGCGGTTTGATCCGAACCAGTTGGTCATCTTCGGCGGGAGCGGCGGCGGCGGGCTCGCGGCGGGGACCACGCTCCTGGCCAGGGATCGGCAGGGCCCGAGGCTGTTGGGGCAACTGCTGCAATGCCCGATGCTGGACGACCGCAATGAGACGGAGTCCGCCCGCCGGTATGACGGCGTCGGCGTCTGGGACCGCACCAGCAACCTGACGGCCTGGCGGGCGGTGCTGGGCGAGCGCCGCGGGGGCCCGGACGTGTCTCCCTATTCCGCGCCCGCGCGCGCAACGGACCTGCGGGGGCTGCCGCCGACCTTCATCGACGTCGCGGCAGGGGAGACGTTCCGAGACGAAGCCGTCGCCTATGCGCGCGGCATCCTCGATGCGGGCGGCGAGTGCGAGCTGCACGTCTGGGGCGGAGCCTTCCATGGCTTCTACGACATCGCGCCTCAGTCCGACGTGGCGCGCGCCTGCATTTCGACGCGCGACGCGTGGCTGGGACGGATGTTCGCCCGAGGTGCCGCGGGAAGGGCCACCACGCCTGTCCCGTGACTGTGATCAGGGTTGCGCCACGCCCGTCTCGTACGCCTTGAGGACGGTCTGGGCACAGGCGCGTGACTTCTCGCCCTCCTCGTTGCCGAGCTGACGGCTGCGCGCCAGGACCATGTACCGGGTCCTGGCGGCGTTCACCCACGGATAGAAGCCGAAGGCCCCCGCCGACGAGTGGCCCGTCACGGTCCAGGTGCCACTGACGCTCTCTCCTTCAATCCAGTGCCCGAGCCCGTAGTACGCCTCGCCCGCGCCGGACCACGGCGTGTGGGCCACGTTGGGGCCTCCCGGCCAGGCGGGGACGGAGTCCACGGTCAGCTTGGAGGACAGCGCGTTCTGGTTGTTGAGCAGCTTCAGGAGGAAGACGCGGTACTGCGCCGCGCTGCCGGAGAAACCTCCTGCCACGGCGACGTCGCTGTCGGACTCCGGGAAGGTGGTGCCCAGCAAGGGGTTGAGCCAGTCCATGACGCTCAGGAGGCCCGTGCCCTTGCGCGCGCCGATGTCATCCAGGGCCAGCTTCTGCATGTGCCCGCCGTTGTAGAAGAAGCGGCCGTTCTGGAGCAGGCGGTAGGTGACGTCCTTGAAGGAGGGCCCGTAGCACGCGGAGACGGTCGTCCCGGCGGCGTCACACAGGGTCGTGTTCTCGTCGATATAGCCGCTGGTGAAGTTGAGCCGCTTCTTCTCATCCGCGGTGAGGTTCGCGTACCCCTTGGACTGCACGTAGGCCCCCGCGTACAGCCACTTGCTCGCGGACGCGATGGGCATCACCGTCGTGGCCGTGACGCCGCTGCCTTTCGTGAAGCCGTAGAGCAGCCCGGACCCGTTGCCGAGCTCCCAATAGAAGTTGCCGAGCGGCTTGCAGCCCGCCGCGTTGTGGGCCGTGTCCAGCGCGGCTTGTTCGTACACGGTGAGGGCCGCCTGTGACGTTCCCCAGGTCACGCCATCGCCGGAGTCGAGCGTGTCCTCCGGGTGTCCACAGCCGGCACTGCCCAGGGCCCACAGCGCGCACGCCCAGATGAACTGCGTCGTTCCGCTTCGCTTCAAGGGGATTTCCTCCAGGAAAGCCCTCATGAACCCGGACCGCGCGCGGAAGTTGCGGTCAGAACTTGAAGTTCCATTGGGCAAGGTGCAGCAGGTCGCTCGCGCCTCCCGTGGGGATGCGCTCCGGCACGGGCTGGCGGTGCGCGGGAGCAGGCACGTCCACTGCGATGCGTTTGACCCCGGTGGTCTTGTCGAGACCTCCGCACCAGGTCTGCCAGCGCTCGCCATTCAGACGATCCCGGAAGCCGATACCCGCCACCTGGTCCGCCGTGGGCGGAGTGGGGGAGAGCAGGTCGAGGTACTCCATCCGGCCTCGCGGAATGCCCCGGCCGTCGGTGCGCACCTCATGGCAATAGGCGGCACCCCACAAGTCCTCGCGGAAGCGGATGGCGTACACACTGCCCGGCGTCGGAGGGCCGGTGATGGACTTGGGCCGGGGGCCGGCCGGGCTGGCCGTCTTGCGGCGCGCGGTGGGCGTTGCTGTTGGAGGGGTGGGCTCCGTCTTCGGTCTCTTGAGATGGCCGAACAGCGTGGCCAGGAGCGTCTCCTGGAGGCCCTCCTTCGCCGACCACCACGCCAGCGGCGCCGGCACCTCCACGCGTACCGAGGGTCGGCGGTCGCGCTCGATGGCGGGCGTGAAGCGGGTCATCAGGCCCGGGTGCTCGGGTGTCTGGAGGATGCCGATGAACGCGAGCGCCTCCAGCACGGTCCCGCAGCGCGAGGGACGGTTGGTGCTCAGGAGCCCGGCCTTGTGGAGCGCGGTGCGCGCCTGGCTGTAGCGCGCAGTGGGGGGCAGACCGCGCAGCAGGTCGAGCACCTGATGGAACACCCAGACATCCCGCGGTGTGGGCTTGGGCCAGGAGGAGGGCGGGCTGTCGATGGCGGCGCTCAAGGCGAGAACACCGTTGACCGGTTGGGCGTCGCCCCAGCCCGCGCCCTCCAGGTGACGGAAGTACGCGGCCTGGGTGGTGTCGATGGCGCCTGCCTCGAAGAAGCAGACGCGGCAGCTGCCGCCGCGCATGGACTCCTCGGCGTGGACCGGCATGGCGCGCCCGAGGACGGCGGCGGGCAGCACGGTCAACCAGGCGAAATCGGCGGATACCAGCGAAGCCACGAAGGCATCGGCCGCCGGGCGCAGGTCGACCTTCGTGGCGGACTGGCGCAGCTTGTCGATGGCTTCGTCATGTCCCCACTGGATGAAGACATTAGGCACCAGACCGGCGTCCCGCAGTTGCTGATGCTCCGCTTCCGTGAAGGTGGAGGGGATCCGGTGGCTGTAGCGGCCCTTCGCATCGAAGAAGCTGTTGCGCGAGTCGTAGACGCGGGCCAGCAGGGCCATGACGGCGGAATCGGGATGGATCATCTCAAGGGAGCGGCGCGGGAAGGGGCCCCCGTTCTATCGTAGCGAGATGGATTCCACCCGTGAACGCCAGCGCTACACCTTGTGGCAGCTGAACTCCGCGCGCTTCTTTCTGGCGGCACTGAAGACCGTCGGTCCGTTGACCCTCGTGTGCTCGGTGGGCTTTGGACTGTCGCAAGGCTGGCCGGGGCTCGACGTCATGGCCTTCGCGACCGGGTTGTTCATGTTCGGATTCCTCTTCGGCCTGTTCGGAATCCTCTTCCTGGTCTTCAAGGTGGATGCTCACGGTTCGACCTATTGCAAGGACCCCTTGATGCATCTGGAGCCGTCGGAGCACGACCTCTCCGCGCGAGATGCCTCCGGAGGGCTCCTGGGAAGGGTCTCCAGCGGCACCTTGCGCGTGGTGCACGTGAACGTGATGCAGGGGAAGCGGGGCCTGATGGGCGCGCTGCGCCTGGACCACGCGAAGGGCTCGGTCTGGCTCAGTCCCTACCAGTGGATCGGTGCCTGGCCGGGACTGAGGTCCGAGTCCTTCCACGAAGCGATTCATTACGTCGAGGATCCCCTGTTCGACGCGCTGTCTCGGCTCGCGGAATAGCGGGGCGTCACGGCCAGAAGCGGACCAGCCCCGGCTCCGGCACCGTCTTCGCGAGCAGACAGCCATTCGGCTCGCGGATGAAGCCAGACACGGAGCTCAGCCGGACGTCCAATCGGACGAGGCCTACGTTGCCCGCCCCTCCGTCCCGAACCCCACGACGGGCCTGCCATCCGCCTCCCACCGCTGCACGGCGTAGACGTAGGGGCCGCTTTGGGTCGGGTCGTAGTACGTCAGGGCCACCGACACCCGGCCCACCTCGTCCACGAGGAGCTTCACGAGGGAACGGGAAGCGGCATTGAAGCGCGTCGACGCGACGCCCTCATCCCCGAAGCTCGTATCGAGCATGCCCGTGGCGAGATGGCGCGAGACAAGAATGGTGCAGGGAGTCGCGTTGTCGCCGTCGTGGCAGTCGGCGGCGGCGCCCGCCACGAGGCTTCCTCCCGTGGGCAGGGTCTTGAACGCAAGCATGCGTGACACTGCCGGACGCGTGTGCGTTACCGACCCGAGCATCCCGAACGTCAGGTCCGGGATGCCGTCCGCATGGTGTCGCTCCAGCACGAAGCCCTGGGGGCCTGGCCAGGAGGCACTGGCGATGGGATAGGCCGTGAGCAGCTTGCCGTCCGCCAGCACGTCGAAGAACCGCGACCCATCCGTCCAGCCCAGGGGCGCCACGGGGAAGGTGGGGTCCAGCGTGAAGGAGGGGCCCGCGACCAACATCCGCAACGGCCGCGAGGTGGACCGGCCCTCCGCCGTGGCCACCAGCGTGGCGTCCAGGCGGGTCCTCGGGCCGACGCGCCCGGACACACTCACGACCAGCGCCGCCGCGTTCGTGTCCGCCGACCCCCAACGGTCGGCCACGAAGACCTCGGAGGGCAGGCCGCGAATGGCGAGGGTAACGGGGCCGGTGAAGCCCTCGCGCCGCTCGACGCCCACACGCAGGACCGTGAAGTCGTCGCCGCGCACGAGCAGCTCGGACGGCGCGCGCAGGTCGACAGGGAGGGGCAGGGGCACGTCTGGGCCGGCATCCGGAGCGCCGCCATCCACCGCGCCGGCATCCGTGGCACCACCCTCCGCGGGGCCCGCGTCGGGGGGCTCCTGGACGGTCGTCCCCCCATCGCAGGTGGCGTCGGCACATGAGGCGTCGGGAGTCGCGGTGGACGCATCCCGCCCGCCCGCATCGGCCTGGGGTTCGACGGGGCCGGGCTTCTCGACGGGCTCCTCGTCACCACAAGCGGTGGCGAGCGGGAGGAGGGCGAGCGCCACGAAGAGGGCGCGTCCAGACTGGGGAGGACGGGAGGGCTGGGACCGGTGGGTCATGGACGTGAGCAGGGGCTGTTATGCCTGCCTATACCGTCAAGCCCACCGAGCCCTGGTCGGAGGCCCGGCCGTTTCCGTCCGGCTACGGCTTCGGTGCGATGGAGACCTTCACGCCCTCGCTCCACACCTTGTGCTCGTCCGCGTAGTACAGGTACGCGCGGCTGGACGGGCCCGTGTAGGTGCCGGGCACCGCGGCCACCAGGGACAGCGGCACGTCGATGCGCTTGTGGGGCTCCATGCCACGCCAGTACAGGACGACGTCGCGCCCGAGCACCTCATACGCATCCACCACCTGCCGCTTCACCAGCTCCTTGAGCTGGTCGTGCCGCACTTCCAGTCCGCCCGGCACGCCGAAGATGGCCACCGCCGTGGGCAGCCGCTGGCCCGTGCGGTTGGCCACCACCACCCGCGCCTCGGTGGGCTCACCCTCGGTGAGGGCCGTCTTCGCCAGCGCCACCTCCAGCGTCACCGCAGTGTCCTTGGAGCTGTCCGGCGTCAGCATGTTGTAGGTGACCTCCACCGAGTACGGCAGCTCCGCGCCTCCCTCCATCCGCAGCTCCACGCGGCGCTCGCCCGTGCCCAGCAGCGCGCTCACGTCGGGCAGCTTGAGGGCTTCCTGGGAGGAACCGTCGAAGCGCACCGGTTCACCCACCGGACGGCCGTCCACGTAGACGCGCACCAGCCCCGGGGTGAGCTTGGACGCGCGCGCCTTGTCGTAGGCGATGATGGCGCGCAGCGCGAGCACCGTGCTCTGCGTCGCGCCGTAGCGGCCACCGTCGCTGGACTCCGCGAGGAACTTCATCGCGCGCTCCACATTGCCCACGTAGGCGGGGTCGCGCATCCAGGCCAGCGCCGCCAGCGCGGTGGTCTCGATGTTCAGCGTCTCTCCGGAGCTGCCCACGATGGACTGCGTCGCGCCGCCCACCACGCCGTCCTGCCCCTGCGCGGAGGCGAGCCGGCCCATCAGCTTCCGGGCCTCGGCGGTGTCACCGGCGAGCGCCAGCGCGTTGGCCGCCAGGGCCACCACGTAGCTGTTGGTGCTCTTCGCCGCGGCGGCCTTCACCGAGGCCACTTCGCGCGACAACTCCTTCGCCTGCGAGGCCGGCTGGCCCGCGCTCTCCAGCAGCGTCCAGACGATGTACGCGTTCGACGTGTCCGGGTCCTCCACCCACACGTGCAGCGCGCGGCGCTTGCGATTGAAGCCGCCCTGGCCGTCCCGCTGCTGGAGCAGCCACTCGCGCGTGCGCTCCATCATCGCGGTGTCCACGTCGCGCACCTGGCGCATGTCCGTGAAGTGCAGCAGGCCGAACGCGGTCAGCGCCTCATGGCCCGGGTTCTGCCCGAACCACTCGTAGCCCTTCTCGGACGTCTCGTAGCCCACCAGCCGCTGGTAGCCGCGCTCCAGCTTCTCTCGCGCGCTCGCCACCAGCTCCGGGTTCACGCCGGTGTGCGTCTGGAAGTACTGCTGCGCCATCGTCATGGGGTAGGTCGTGGAGCTGGTCTGCTCGAAGCAGCCGGAGGGCTCCTGGATGAGGCGGGCCAGCGACTCCGTCATGTTGGCCAGCGGGCCCGGGTACACGGCGATGGACGTCCGCACGGTGCCGGGCACCAGGCTCCTGGGCAGCACCACCTGGTGCGCCGCCGGTGCCTTCGAGGACAGCAGCCCGCCGTAGGACACACGGCCCGGGAAGCCCCGGGGCTTGATGGACAGCGTGCGGGTGACGACGTCCGTGTACTCGCCCGCGCTCGCCGTGAGCTTCACGTCCACCGGCCGCGCCTCCTGGCCAATCTCCAGCGAGAAGAGCTGCCGGCCCCGCGCCTGCGAGGCCAGGTCCAGCGTGGGGCCGCCGGAGACCTTTACGTCCCCCTTCAGGTCCACCTTCACTCCCGCGCCTGAAAGCCGCGCCTCCGTCCCGTTCACCAGCGCCACCGGCAGCCGCACCACGTCTCCCGACGTCACCTCGAGCGGCAGCTTGGGCTCCGCGTAGAACGGCTGCACGGACTCCAGCTCCGCCACCGCTGAACCGAGCGCGCCGTCACCGCCCACCGCTCCCGCGAACGCCTTGAACGTCGTCACCGAGTCGCTCATCGCGAAGGACACCCGAGCCTCGCCGGTGCGGGCATCCGTGCGCACCCCGGCGTTCCAGTAGAGCGTCTCCGCGAAGTCGACCCGGTCTCCCGCCTTGCGGTTGGGCCGCGCGGTGTGCGCGAACTCGCGGAGGTAGATCATCTGCCCCTGGATGACCTGCTTGTCGTCGAAGCGCATGTCCCTCTTCGCGCGAAGGGCCCTCCGCTCCATCGGTGCCTCTTCCTCCTTCGCCACCTGGAGCACGGGGGCCGGTGCCTCCACCTCCTGGGCCGCCTCCGCCGGGGGCATGGGAGGCGGAGCCGCCGCGGCGACGGGGGCCATCTGGGGGACGACCGCGCCCTCGGCCTGGCCGGCGAAGGCGTCATCCTCGTTCACGACGTTCCGGTCCATCAGGGGCTTCTCCATTCGCGGCATGCCCGCCACGCCAGCGCCGCGTCCGGCCTTGCTGATGGACGACGGCCGGGGCTTGCGGACGGGCTCCTGCGGCCAGCGCACCGCGAGCACGCGCATCGCCGCGTCACCATGCCGGGCGAGGAAGCCCTGCGTGTCGGTCAGCGCGAAGCGCCGCCAGCCCTGCGTCCCCAGCAGCAGGTCCACCGCCAGCTTGGACTTCGGATTCTTCGCGTCGAGGTAGAGCTGCGCGTCGGCCAGCTCCTTCACCTCCGGCTCCAGCAGCACCATGACCGGGAGCTGCGGCGCCTGGTCGCGCTTCTCCTGGAGCTCCAGCACCGCGTCATCCGTCACGGTGAGCATCACCAGCGCGGAGACCGGCTGGCCACCGCGCGTCGTCCGGGCCGTGAGCCGCACCGGGCCACCGGGCACGTAGCGCGTGCGGTCCGCCTTCAGCTCCACCGACAGCTCCTTCGAGGGCTGGCGGAACACCAGCCGCTCCGCGACGGGCCGCCCGTCATGGTCCCACACCGTGGCGACGAGCACTCCGTCCGCCTCGCCCGGATCCAGCGTCACCGGCCCGCCCTTCACGTCGCCCAGCACCGCGGAAGCGACGCGCACCTCACGCTGGCTCAGCGTCACCGTCGCGCGGCCGACGCTGTTCAGGCCCACGACGAGCTGCACCAGCTTGCCCGCCGGCACCACGTCCTCGCGTACGCGGATGACGGCGCCCCTCGGCTTCACCTCCGGCAGCGGGAAGCTCTTCCGGATGCCCGACGGCGAGTCGATGCGCAGCGCGTACCGCACCCCCGCCTGCGGAGTCAGCTCGAAGCGGCCACGGCCCTCGTGCTCCGAGCTCACGCGGGCGACCACCCGGCCGCTGTCCACCTCCACCACCCGGCCCATCAGGTCCGCCGGCTTGCGCGCGGGCGTGCGCGCCTCGAAGTAGACGCGCGAGGCGAGCCCCGCCACCAGGTCGCCGCCCTCCGGGTACAGGGCCAGGTCCAGCGTCTGGAGGAGGATGGGAATCGTCTTCGCCGCGGACTCCACCACGCCCCCGTCCTCGATGGTGAAGGCCAGCGTGCCCTCGCCGCGCTCCATCGCCGCGGGCAGCGGGAAGCGCACCGTGCAGCGCCCCTTCGTGTCCACCGTGCAAGGCACCTGCGCCACGGTGACGCCATCCACGAGCGCGTTGGCCGTCACCTTCGCGCCCTCGGGCACGCCGCCCTCCGCGCGCTTCACGTCCAGCGTGGCGGTGACGGTGTCGCCCGGCCCGTAGCCATCCCGGAGGAACTCAATCTGGGACTTGAGCCGGGGGGCCCGGTAGGCGCGCACGTCGAACTTCCGCTCCGCCGGGGCCGCGCCCGTCCACGGGTAGGTGACGCGCAGGGTGTACTCGCCGCCGGGTTGGCCAGCGGGGATGGGCCAGGCGTAGCCCCAGACGGCATCCGCCGTGGACGCCGTGCTGGTGGTGACGACGTCCCCCTTCGGGCCGCGCACCTCCACCTGCGCCTGGAGTGAGCCCGCGTAGGGCTTGCGGCTCAAGGCCTCCAGCACCAGGCCCCGCACCAGCACCTGCTCTCCGGGGCGGTAGAGCGGCTTGTCGGTGGTGACATGGGTCAGGTAGCGGTTTTCGCCACCCAGGGAGCGCGTGGTGGCCCGGGCCGCGAGGACCTGGGGCGACAACATCACGAAGACGGCGGCGAACCCCAGCGGCAGGAGCGCGCGCAGGGCAAACGGGACGAGGTGGGCCATGGCGGCATTCAACGGACGACCCCGCCAGAAGTTCTGGTCCTCCCCCGGAGGTACTGCCGGTTCCGCGGCGCTCCGCGGGGAGTGCCACGGAACCGGGGCGACTTCGGGTCGCCTAGCGGTCGTCGCCGTCGCGACCCGCGGAGGCGTCTACCGTGGGACTGACCTCCTGGCGCCCGCCCGTCAGCAGCCAGGCGCGCTGACTGGGGGCGAAGCGAGGTGCCAGATAGCCATCGTTGATCTCGCGAGTCACCGCGAAGCGATTGAACGCCGTGGCGGGGATGAACAACCGCGAGTTGTCCGCGAAGCCATCCGAGGCGGCGTCGACGTCTCCCTCGGCGGCCGAGACGACGCCGTCACCATTCTGGTCGACCCTCGCGACTTCCCGGGCGTAGGCCTGGAAGAGGCGGCGGTTCAGGTTCTTCTCCCAGGGCATGAACGACGCCAGCCGGACATAGACATCCAGGAAGATTTCGTTGGCGAGCCCGCTCGGGATGAAGCGCTGGCGGAACTCCCGCTGGGACTCGATGTCCGCGTCAAAGAGGTCCGGATCGCGGGGGCGGTACGGGCTGTCTCCATACTCTTGCGGAAAGTTCTTCACGCCCAGGGGCCCCGAGCCCGGGACGATTGACTTCAGCAAGCCAATCTCACCGTCCTCGAAGGCGTCAGGAGGTGCCCCAATCTTGTCGGGGAAGCCACCGGTGAACGGCAGCTCGTAGAGCGGGTGGACCCAGTTCGTGGTGTAGTTGAACTCCCAGTAGTTGTGCACATCCAGCTGCTGCATGGCGTTGTACGCCCCCATGCTCAGCTGGATGGGGACGACGTTGCTCTGGATCCACGGGAAGCGATCGTTCTCGCTCGGGAACCGCACGGCCTTCCCATCCGTCGTGAAGAGATTCCCGGGCACATTGTTGTGGTGTCCGATCTTCGCCATCATCGCGGCATCGGCGGGGGTCATCGTGCCGAACTGGGCACGCCCGTCAGGGCGCGCGGGCGCGACCGGCGGGACGACCAGGTCGTGGATCATCCAGCCCTCGTACCACCCGCTCTCGTTGTTGATGACGAAGAGCCCGGAGATGTCCGTGAAGACGTCGATGAAGGCACGGACGTTGTTCGGGTCGGTGGGAAGCCCGGGCTTCGGCTCGACGACGAGCCGTACCGACGCGATGGTGGGCAGCCCGCAGTTGCCGCCCGTGGCCGTCAGCATCGCGGTGTCATTGACGCCGGGAATGATGCTGACGAAGACGTTGCGCTCGAAGCCATTGGTGTCCAGCAGGTAGTACTGGAAGAGCTGGCTTGGCGTGTCCGCCTCCGCGTAGGCCTGCATGGGGAGGAAGGTGTGCGGCCGGCTTGCGAGCCGGAGGATCCGATCCTTCAGCGGCGTGGGCAGCGCGACGATGTCTCCACGTTTGGCCACGGTGGCGACATCCGCGTTGGCATTCGGGTTGGGATGGCACGGCGGCGGCGGTTGCTCCGCGTGAGCCTGCTGAAGCGGGAGCCATGGGGTGACCAGCGCGAGTGATGCGAGCGCACCCATGGCGCGTCTGCGCACCTGCATGAATGGGGAGACAATGTAGGGAGCTTGCACTTCGATCCTCCTTCGGGCGGTGTGCCGACCGTGCACGAAGGAGGGCAAGCGGATGCCTGCCCTCCTTCCTTGACTGCGCCGTGGATCTAGGCCCTGTTCCGCTGGACGCTCAGTGTCCGCACGTCGTCTCCGCATGAGCAGAATGCAACGACCAGGGGACCCGATCGTCTCAGGAGCGCAGGCCCCTCCCTCTCACGTTGCGCGCACTCAGGGGTCGTTGAAGATGAGCAGCCCGCGCGCGGTATCCACCACGTAGACATACCCATCGCCCGGGACGCGCATGCCAATGGCGCCCTCGTAGACGAAGCCCAACCGCTTCGGGTCGGTCTCACGATAGGTGTTGAAATAGGCAATCTCCTGGGGGCGTGTGGGATTGGCCACGTCGAACACACGCACGCCTTCCTGGTACCAGGCGACGTACAGCCGGGTGCCCTTCAAAATCATGTTGTGGATGGAGGTGGTGGGGCGCAGCCAGTGCTCGGCGATGAGCTGGATGTGGGCCGGGTCGGTGACATCCAGCACGCGAAGGTGCGCGCCCTCCTGCTCACTGCCTTCGAACGCGATGGTGCGGCCCGCGAAGGTCCCCACCGCGCTGGCATGGCTGTATTGCCGGTTGTAGTGGTACCGGCCCAGCTCCTTGACCTGCATGGGGTCGCTCGGGTCGGTGACCAGGAAGCCGATGTCCGTGTGGTTGATGTAGAGGCGGCCCTCGTAAGCGAAGGCGTCGTGCGGATAGCTGGTGACGAACTCCTCTGACGAGAAGGTGAAGCGGTTGAGCAGGACGGGGGCTTGCGGTGACGTGATGTCGAAGATGATCGTCTGCTGGGGCCGCAGCGCCATGGCGTAGAGCCGGTTGCCCTCCACGAACAGGGTGTGCACATCCAGGGGAGCGCCGCTGGGCACACTGCGGAGGTAGGTCGGGTCCCCCGGATTCGAGATGTCATAGAGGATGACGCCGGAAGCGCGGGTGGCGATGTAGAGGACGTCGTCCTTGGCCCATGCGGCGTTCCAGTACCCGTCGTCCGGCAGGGCAATGACCTTCTTCAGCACGGGGTGGCGGCGGTCGCTGACGTCGAAGACCGTCAAACCTCCCGAGGGCATGTAGTTCTTGAGCTGGATGGACACCACGTAGGCATGGTTCTTCGTCACGTAGACGTCCGCCGGAAAGCCAAGCCCGACGAAGGACTCGGAGACGAGGTCCAGGCCCCCGGAGGACTCGGCCTCACCGCGGCCCCAGGTCATGCGCTCCGAGTCGAACGTGCCCTTCTCCGCGAGCACGCCGTTGCTGCAAAACGCATAACAGCCGGTGATGTGGTTGCGTTCGGGAGCGTCGCAGCCCGCCAGCGCATACTTCGTGACCACGCCCCGGGTCGTGGTGAAGGTGTTCGCGAGGAACAGGCCCCGCTCATCGAACTGCTGCCGGGTGAGGGGCGTGAAGTTCAGGGTTCCGGCGCCGCCATCCTCCGGGAGCAGGATGCCGGCGCCGCCCCATGGGTACTCGCCGGAGGTCGAGCGCAGCTCCGTCTGGTAGATGCCATGCCGTGCCGCCGTGCTGAGGGCCCCCAGGTCGCACTTCGACAGGTCGAAGAGGGCAGGGGTGTCGCAGTCAAGCGGGGTACCGACTGGAGGGGTGAACTCGCAGGGAGCGAAGACGCCGCGGTCAATCCAGTCGCCCTTCTCCTCGATGGGGGTGGAGGTGCCATCCCACCCCACGACAGGGGGCGTGCCGGCATCCGGTGTCCCCTGGGTGTCGGCGCAGGCCGTCAGCAGTAGGGGGCAGGCAAGCAGCAGTACTCCCAGACCACGGGGAAGACAGGTCATCGATGGGCTCCCTTGCTGGCAGAGGCGGTCACTGACTGGATAGGAGACCCGCACGGCCGCCGTGATGCATCCGGTTCCAGGATTGTGTCCTGGCGAGGTGTCACCGGGGGGGAGTATGAGCAACGGCCATGAGCAATGAGCGCACGCCGGCCGAACCCGAAGTGATGGAGCCCACGTTCTGGCGGAAGAACGGGTGGACGGCCAAGGTCATCAAGAACGAAGACGACGACGGCTGGGCCGTGGAGATCCGCAAGCAGGGGCTCTCCGAGCCCGTCCTGATCAGCCCGTGGGTGATGGGCCGCGACAAGAAGAATCCCAAGCCCTTCGACGCGACGGCGTTCGCGACCTTCGTGAAGACGGCCTCGGAGGTCCTGGATCGCTCCGCGCGACAGCACGAGCAGGCGATGACCAAGAAGCTCTCCATCGCCTGGGAGGGCCGCTGGTACGAGGTCCGGCTCGAGATGGTGGCCGACGAGTACGAACCCCACGCGCTGCTGTCGGCCATCGACGACGCGGGCGCGACCGTCGTGAAGCATCGCGTGCCGGTGAACTTCAAGTTCACCCGGGACGTCGCCAACGAGTGGGTGCGCGGCGGCTTCCGCGAGCCCTGAGTACGCAATCAGGACGCAGGACGACTTCGAGCTCGCCGTCCTGCGGACTTGACCGACAGGGTTTCATCATCACCCTGAGCCAGCAGACTGGATGGGTTGGGAGCTGCCCTTCCAGTGTCTCCATTATGTTTTGATCTTCTTGCAATGCCTGGGTTGCTGCCTCAGGCTGGAAGTCAACGAACACCCGATATCCTGTTTTCGAGGGGGGTGTTGCAGAGGGGGAGACTTCCATGCCGATGCGTCTCAACGTTGCTCCGCGGAACCTGTTTGACCTGGCTTTCAATGGCGGGGGCAGCCGTGACTTTCCGTCGTTCACGGTGGATCAAGCCCTCTCACGGCTGGACCAGATGGGGCTCATTCAAGACAACGTCCGCTACTACAATGCCGCTCGGCAAGCCCATGCCGAGGTGGAGATCGTGGGGGGGAAGATCGTCCGCGCCAGGGATCGCCACTTCTGGAGCAGCACCCGGGAGTTCCTCAATTACAATGGGCTCTTCGCGGTTGGAATGGACGGCCGGGTCCTTGTCACGCAGGACGAAGGGGCGAGGGGCGTGGGCGCGGCCACGAGGAAGAAGCACAGCAGCATGCTGGCGGGAGGCCAGGCGCTGGCTGTCGGTTGTTTCTCGACGAACGCCCAGGGATACCTGACCTCACTCGACAACAACTCCGGGCATTACATGCCCAGTGCTCAATCCCTGAACTGGTTCCTCGCGCAGTTGATCCAGCAAGGCCTCAACCAGATGAACCTGGCTGGGGTCCGCTACGTGTATTCGATTCCACATGGTCAGCAGGCGAGTGTGGTGGTCAACCTGATCCGGTGGAATGCCCTTCAAACAGCGATGAGGTTCAATCAGCCGGCTCAGGTGGCCATGCCCGGTGGGATGTTGAGGTTCGATCGGGTCGCGCAGCCGCGCGTGGTCAACGCTCAAGGTGCGGCGCCCAGGCCGGGCATGGTGGATGCCTGCTTCTACGCATGTGACATTGACCTGGCGAGGGAGTGACCGCGATGGAGGCCATGCCATCCGGACGCTCAGACATTGTGAGAGGAGCAGCGGCGATGAACATGTTCAGGTTGATGTGTGTGCTTGGCTGTGGAGTCCTGATGTCGTGCGGCGCCCCGATGCAGGACGAAGAGGCGGCGGTGCTCGGCACGCGGCAAGAGGGCCTTGCCCAGGTCTTCACCCAGCAGGCGGGTTTCACGGCGGCCACCGGCGCCACCCAGCTCGCGTTCCCCGCGATCGCGTTTGACGCGTATCCCGACCATCCCTCAGGCGCGGGGTCGAGCTGCGGCCATACACCGCCGGGCGTCGACCTGCCGTGGGGCTCCAGCGCGCCCACCGTCAACGTCCTGGCGCCTCGTGCCAACAGCTGGCTCTGCTTCATGGGGCCCGGCTGGAATCACAGCAACAACACGAATCCCCTGCCCGTGAAGCCCACGATCATCGCCAACGGTGAGGACGACTTCGAGATCGCCTTCCTGCGACCCGTCTCCGCCGTGGGCCTGGAGTTGCTCACGAACGGCGTGGCCCAGCACAAGGTGACCCTGACCTTCACGGACGCCACCCAGGAAGTCTTCGAAGACGCGGTGCTCGATACGGGTGCCAATGCCTTCGAGTTCGTGGGGTTCCAGTCCTCCAAGCGCATCCGGTCCATCTTCATCGACACCACGGGCGGCGCCTCGCAGAACGAGGGCATCGCCGCCATCTGGACCGCGCCGTGACGGACCGCGGCCCGTAGCCGTGGGCAGATCGAAAGATCCGCCGATGCCATCCGAAGCCACGCCCTTCCGGGGTCGGCGCGAGCTGCCTACCGTCGGTCGCATGGACAATGTGGCGACGATGACGGAGAGGCTGCTGGCGGACGCGGGACTCCGGGTGGGAATGCGGGTGCTCGATGTCGGCTGTGGAAGGGGCGACGTGACCTTCATGGCCGCGAGCCAGGTGGGCACGCAGGGGCAGGTCGTGGGCGTGGACCGCGATTCCGGGGCGATTGAGCTGGCCCGCGTGAGGGCGCGGGAGCAGGGCCTGTCGAACGTCACGTTCGTGGAGGGAGACCTCCTTGCGATTCCGAAAGAGCAGGGCCTGTTCGACGCGGTCGTGGGACGGCGGGTGCTCATGTACCAGTCGGACGCCGTTGAAGCCGTGCGGGGGCTCGCGAGGGCCGTGAAGCCCGGGGGGCTGATGGTCTTCCAGGAGCACGACTCGACGGGGGGACCGGCGAGCCTCATGCCCTTGCCGCTTCACGTGAAGGTGCGTGAGTGGATCTGGCGCACGGTGGAGCGCGAAGGCGCGAACATCCACATGGGCTTCGACCTGGCGTCGGTCTTCACGAAGGCAGGACTCACGGTTGAGCAGGTCCGGGCGATGGCCGTCGTGCAGACGCCCACGCAGGCGCATCCCACGGGCGCCATCGTCCGCGCCATGTTGCCCCGAATCGTGAAGCACGGTGTGGCGACGGAGGCGGAGCTCGATGTGGACACGCTCGACCAGCGGCTCACGGAGGAGCGCGTGAAAGCGGGTGCGACCTACATCGGGGAGCTGGCCTTCGGAGCCTGGGCGAGGGTGCCCGGGTAGGCGTACCTGGGCTCCCAGGACAGCCGTGGCTGGCGTCGCCCCCCTTCTGGAACCTGCAACGCGCTGGTAAGGGCAACTTCCAGCGACTCGACGCTGCGCTGGACTACATCGGCCGCCGTCTCAAGGAGGACTTGGCGGACATCCTGGGCCCGCTGAACCTCACGGCGAGCGAGCTCGCCCACCAGTTCCAGCGCGCCAGTCAGTACGCCAATCTCGCCGGAGACCTGGCCCGCCAATCATCGCGAGGCTATCGACTTGGATCATCGCGACCTCTCGAGGGGCGACAGAGGGGCCTTCGTGGTCATCCGCTTCAGCCCCGTGGGGCTGCTGGAGCACTCCCACGCCACCCGAATCTTAAGGCCCGGTGAACGACAGACAGGGACTGAAGCGGCTATGACGCCATGGGGCACTCGGCGCGCTGGAGAACGTATCGCTTGGCGCATGAAGCGCCCACGGCCGTACATCACGACGCATCTGCTTCTACGGATGGAACTTTTACGACGTGTGGCGTCCCTGGTGCCTCCCTCCTCGGGCAAGCCTCACGAGGTTTCACGGCGTCCTCGCTGCAGGCGCCGAACTGCCGCCATTTCTGGTCCCTCACGCAGGTGATGAAGATGCGAGCGCGGGGATTAGGCCGCGGCCAGGAAGAAGAGGGAGTCGCAGCCTGGGCAGGCGCGTACCTGAAGGGGCTGCGCAACCTCCCCCGTGGCCAGCGCACTTTTCGGGCGGCCTCCTTCAGCAGCCGTCTCCTACCTCGCATGCACCAGCATGCCCCTCAAAGGGCCTCCACCTGCTCCATCCGTTGGGCGACTTTGGTAGTAATAGAGACGCTAGGGAGGGCCCATCATTACAGGCCTTATTTCCGGAAGAAAAAAGCGAGGGACCCCATTTTCGCTGTCCTCATGTTGAAGTCTCATCCAGGGGACAGGATTCGGGACGTTGGTACAAATATAGACGCTGAAGCGGGTTCAATCGTTACACGGGCCCCTCCGTTTCCCAGGGCGCATCTTCAACTGGCTTGAAGTTCACATAGCTCACCCGCTCGGGTCTCCAGGGGTTGCTGTTTTCATTGGGGATAGGCAACCTACGGGGTGAAGGTGGGGGAGGTCGAAGGGGGCGATCCAGGCGGATGTGTGTACGGGCGGCCTCTCGGCCGTGTGTGTCTGGCCATGAGCATCGAGGAACAGCCAGGACGTTATTCCAGCGCTCTCAGGTCCGACGAGGCCGAGGACGCTCTCAGGTCTGAGAAGGCCGAGGAGCTTGCGCGCTTCTATGCGGAGCATCGGGCGTGGAGCTACCAGCTGGCCCGCCAGTTCAGCGGTGGTGGGTTCGACGAGGAGGACCTCGTCTCCGAGCTATGGACGCGCGTCGCGCAGCACCTCTCGTGGTGGGCTCGTGAGCCGGCAGTCGCGCGCGCCTGGATGAGCGTCACCTTCAAACGTCTGGTCGTGGATCTGATCCGGCGGCGCCGCCGGGAGGAGGAGGTCAAGAATGCGGGGCTCTACACCGGTCTGGCGAGCGGGACGTACTCCTCCATGTCTGGCACTGACGAGCTGGCGCAAGATGAGTACCGGGAGGCGGCTGCCCATGTGCTCGACCAGCTCTCGTCAGACGAGCTGGAGCTGCTCCTTGATGACGGCCGGGCGTCGCCAAGCTCGCAACCCCTGGATCCACGAGAGGCGAACGCCCGACGGGTGAGGCGCCACCGACTCCGTCGGAAGCTACGCGAGGCTCTGGATGGAGCCGGGTTGCTGCGTCCCGAGGATGAGGGGCGCAATGGACACTGAGGCCACAGAACTACTCATCCTCATGAATCAGCTGGCCAAGCTGGGGGTGCGCGAGGGGCTGCTGCCGGTCAGTCTATTGCTGATGTATCGTCGGCTGCCCGCAGTCGTGCAGGTGGCCATCGTCAAACGCTGCGGGTTGCCCTCCCTGGCGTTCGGAGTGATGGGGCTCGTGGCAACGAGGCTGTATCCGGAATTACAAGCCCTTGGCTCGACCTGTGGGATCGGGGGAGGCATGATCCTCGGTGCCGTCATCGCGCGGCTGTGGGAGCCGCTTCACTTTCATCTGAGTTTGAGGGAGACAGACCGCCTTGAGAAGCGGGGAGTGATTACGGCTGAGCGAGCCAAGGAACGACGGGCCTACTTGGTGGACGAGCACTTCGAGGAGTCTGTCCGCGTGGAGGTGGGCCCTCCGGTCCTGCGGCAACAGCTGGCCCCCCCGCTCCAGAACAACGGCAGCCAGCTCATGCCTGACGGCAACAATGTGTCCGGAAGCTCCGGAATCAATTGATCTTCTGATGCTATTTCCCAACCCCATGAAGCAGGAGGGGGCCGTGCAGCACTCCCATTTGGACGCACAGCAGCAATCCATCGTCGACGCTCCCCCGAGCGCCAGACTCATCGTGGAAGCCGGCCCAGGCTGCGGGAAGACCCAGGTGGCCTGCGCGCGGGTCGCCGGGGTGCTGGGCAAGGGGGAGGTGCCAGACCGCATCCTCCTGCTGAGCTTCACCCGGACCGCCGTGCATGAGATGCGCAACCGCATCGCCCGGATGGTGGGGGCCGGAGTCAGCGCCGTGCGCGGCGTGGAGATCCGGACGATCGACTCCTTCGCCTGGCGTATCACGACGGGCGTCCAGGAGGTCACGATCAACTCCTACGAGGACAGCATCCAGGCCGCGTGCTCTGCCCTTGCGCATCCTGATGACGAGCTTCGCAGCTACCTCAACCGTTTCAACCAGGTCCTGGTGGACGAGGCCCAGGACCTGGTGGGCCCTCGCGCGGCACTCATCCTCACGTTCCTCAACGCCCTGCGGAAGGACGCTGGCTGGACGGTGTTCCTGGATCCCGCGCAGTCCATCTACGGCTGGTCCAACGATTCCGGTGAGAGCGGCACGGGCGAGGGTTTCCTCTCCAAACTCGACCAGCTCAAGGGCTCCGTCCAGCGCAAACCGCTGACCCGCATCCACCGGACGACTCGCCCCCAGCTCCTCGAACTGCTCTCGAAGACCCGGTCCATCGCCCTTGATGTTCCGTCGGGCAGCCGTCTCGAGCAGATGCAGGCCGAACTCGCGAGCCGCGCGGCGCCCGAGAAGCACAACCCCAGCGACACGGTCGAACTCGTCAAGTCGCTTGGTCAGGACGTGGATGACTCGTTGCTGCTCTTCCGCTGGCGGGTAGACGCCCTCATGGCGGCGTCCTACCTCACCGGCGCAGGCATCTCGTACCGGCTGCGCCTGGGCGGAATGCCCCGGGTCGCCGCACCGTGGATTGCCCTGGTCGCCAATGCGCTCGCTCGCGCACGTGCCCGGATGTCGGGGGTGAGCCGCGAGGAGTTCGATCGGGCTTGGGCTTCCGAGTGCGCCCCGCGGTGGTTGGCTTCAGGCTGGACGGCGGACTCGGCCTGGGATCTGCTGCGGCGGATCGGCCCCTCGGGAAAATTCTACGTGGACTTCAAGAGAGTGGCGGACCGACTCGCGGTGGCCGTCCTCCCGGATGAGGCCTTCGTCAAGGACATCGGGCCCGGTGGTCCCATCATCGGCACCGTCCATGGCTCCAAGGGGCGTGAGGCACGCCACGTGTTCTTCTGCCTTCCCCCCGGGACCCGCGATTGCGAGAACGACAGCGAGGCCGACGAGGAAGCCCGCGTCCTCTATGTCGCGGTGAGCCGGGCGACCCAACAGGTCCGCGTCCTGCGCGGTGCCGAGCTGGGGCGCGCCTACCATGAGCACCGCCCCTGGCGGAACGTCCACAAGGGGCTCCAGGTCGAGCTCGGGCGCGAGGGGGATGTCGATCCTGTGTGGCCCCTCTGCATGGAGCATGGCGGGGAGGCGGAGGCGCAACAGGATGCGTTGGCCGACTTCGATGGACAGGTCCGCACCGTCCATATCCAAACGGAGAGCCGCGGCAGCTGGACTCGTCGCATCATCCTGGATGGGGAGGAGCGCAAGCTGCTCGGTACCCTCAGCAAGAGATGTCTCGACGAACTCGGGGAGATCATGAAGCTGCAGCGTGCTCGAGGAGGAGCCCCGCTCCGGATCGGTTTCCTCTCGTGGATGGACGTCACGACGGTTGCGATGCACGCGGATGACTCGCGCCTCTCCAAACTCGGGTTCCCCTGGAACGAGACCCGCCTGTGGCTCGCGCCCGTGATCGCGGGAATGGGCTACATCAAGAAGTATTGGTGACGACATGAACCACCTGGAACAGTACCTGGCCGCCGTCGAAGCCGATCTTGTTGGCCCGGCGTGTGGACCCGATGAGCGCCTCGAGAAGGCGCGACCCTCCGACCGTTATCTGACGGGCATCCTCTTCCCGGAGCAGACAGAGGAGCTCAGCGAGGAGACCTCCGCCGAGGAGGACGACGACCGGGACGAGGCCACGGATGATGATCTCGGGCTCGACATCCCCGTGGCAATGAACGCCATGCGGAGGCCAGCCTCCATGGGGATCTCGTTCTGTATTCGCGGCAATCGCATCCGCGTGGAGGCCAGCGCCGCTCGCTACGTGCGGCGTTGGCTCCTGGCGGGGCAGGTTGTCCGCGAGGACCAGGGGCGCAGCAAGGAATGCTGGGTACGGGAGCCGCTGGCCTTCTCCCGGGACATCGAGCTTCACGAGGGGCTGTCCCATGTGGAGGAGGCCATCCCGGGCCTGTGCTGGTGGGTGAGGGTGCTCGGGCTTGAGGCCGGCGTCCGCCAAGTCACGGTAGTGCTGCAGAACACCCATAAATCGGTCGAGGGCCGGGCCGAGATGGAGGAAATGGCCTTCTTCCAGACCCGGTTCGAAGCGCGGGCCGGTCCGGGTGCGGAATTGCTGCCCCGCCATCCGTCGCGACGCTGGCTCGATGAGGACGGCCGCGCCAGCGCCCTCATCTACCGCAAGATGGAGGAATGGGCGGTGGGGCATACCTGCTCCGCCACCTGGGGAAAGGACGAGCGGGGTCGGTTCGTCTCCGCCACCTGGATCCCCAGGCAGTACGTGCCCTCCACGAGCGCCAATGGCCACGAGCTCTTCGCCCAGGTCTCGGTCAAGGTCACCGGGAGCCCTCGCGGAGCCTTCCAGGCCGAGGCACTTGCCTCTGCGGACCCGAAGCGGCTCCATGCCCTGCTCTCGGTCTTGCCGCGTGCCTACCGCGAGTGGATCCAGGAGCAAAGGGAGCGCCTGGGGGAGCTCTCTTCGGAGGAGAAGACGCAGGCCCATGTGCACCTGAAGCGCGCGGAGGGGATCGCAGGCCGGATCGAGGCGGGCATCGCCTGCCTTGATGAGGATGACAATGCGCGGCGCGCTTTTCAGCTCGCCCACCGGGCCATGCTCATTCAACGGCGCTGGGGGAGCTCCAATCCGAAGCTGGCGCTTGAGTGGCGTCCTTTCCAGCTGGCCTTCCAACTGCTGGGAATCCCCGGGCTGGTGCATCCCACCGCTGAGGATGGATCGCCCTCCCGAGAGCGGCAGATCATGGACCTGCTGTGGTTCCCCACGGGCGGCGGAAAGACGGAGGCCTACTTGGGGCTCATCGCGTTCCTGCTCCTCTTCCGGAGGCTGCGGGCGGGAGACGAGCCGGACCGCGGCGCGGGGGTGGCGGCCATCATGCGCTACACCCTTCGGCTACTGACGGTACAGCAGTTCGAGCGCGCCTCGCGGATGGTGCTCGCATGCGAGCACCTGCGGCGCGAAGCTCATCGCAGGGGAGACGCCTCCCTGGGGGAGAAGCCCTTCTCGATCGGGCTGTGGGTGGGAGGGGATGCCACGCCCAACCTGGTCCAGACCGCACGCGAGAGCGAGTACGAGGCCAGGAAGGCCCGGCAGCTGACTCGCTGCCCCGCATGCCAGGAGCCCGGGCTTGTCTGGGATGCACTCCGGCAAGGGGAATACATCGTCGAGTGTCGCGCCGCTGGGTGCCCCCTCTCGGGCGCCCCGCTTCCCGTCCACACGATCGACGAGGTGATCTACCAACAGAGCCCCTCGCTGCTGATTGGCACTGTGGACAAGTTCGCGCAGATCGTCCGGAAGCAGCAGACGATGCATCTGTTCAACGCGGCAAGCATCCCCCCCGAGCTGATCCTCCAGGACGAACTCCACCTCATCTCGGGCCCGCTCGGAACGGTGGTGGGGCTCTATGAAGCGGCCATCGATCAGATCTGCAGCCGGGAGGGCATCCCTCCGAAGGTGGTGGGAAGCACGGCGACGATCCGCCGAGCGGAGGAGCAGGTGCGCGGACTCTTCAACCGAGAGGTCTCCCAATTCCCGCCCCCCGCCATCAACTGGGATGACTCCTGCTTCGCCGTGCGGGACACGAAGACCGCTGGACGCCTCTATGTCGGGGCGACCACGGCGGGGCGCAGCCCCAAGTTCACCCTGCAGGCTGCCTGTGCAGCATTGTTGCAACGGGCCGATCCAGGAGAAGGCATCTTCCCGACCGACGCGGAGCGGGATCCCTACTGGACGCTGCTCGCTTATTTCAACTCGATGCGCGAACTGGGCGGCGCCCACGTGATGATGCTCGACGACGTCAATGACAGCATGACTGTCTACTCGCGCTCGCACGGTTGCAAAACCCGTGAACGCATCGAGGAGCCGCTGGAACTGACGAGCCGCGTACCCTCGTCGGAGATTCCCGACACCCTCGCACGCCTTGAGAAGAGCCTGCCCCGGCAGGATGTCAGCGTGGTGCTCGCCACGAACATGATCTCGGTCGGTGTCGACATCCCCCGACTGGGGCTGATGGTCATCAACGGCCAACCCAAGAGCATGGCCGAGTACATCCAGGCGAGCTCGCGCGTGGGCCGTGGCAACATCCCCGGGCTGATCGTCACCGTGTACAACGCGGGTCGGGCCCGGGATCGTGCTCACTACGAGTCGTTCCGCACGTGGCACCAGTCGCTGTACCGGGAGGTGGAGGCGACCTCTGTCACTCCCTTCGCGCCTCGTGCCCGGGACAAGGCGCTCCACGCGGCGCTGGTGGCCCTGGCACGGCACCTGGTGCCCGGCATGGAGAATGACGCCGAGCTGACCGATGAACGCCGCGAGGAACTGGAGCCGTACGCGCAGGCGCTCTACGAGCGGGCAGAGGCCTGCGATCCGTACGAGGCGGAGGAGACCTGGGAGCATCTCGTGAAGTTGCTGGACATGTGGGAAGGCCGCGGGCCCTTGGGTGACTACTGGAATGACTACAAGCCGGCTCAGAGCCTGCTCGTGTCCGCAGAGAAGGTCGCGGAGGTCCGCGCGACGAGCGGGAATTGGAACCACGCCGCTCTCGCGACTCCCAATTCGATGCGTGAGGTGGAGCCGAGCGTCCGGTTCCGATTGGTCAACGGTCTCGCGCGCACCCAAGGGGAATGAAGATGTCAACACCTAGGAGAAGCAACAGTGGCCCTCGCCGTCCCATGAGGCGCGCTCCGGGGCAGGGCCCCGCAGGCCCCCAGGTCCCACAGGGCCCCCGGATCATCGGCAGCGTCCGCCGCAGTCACGTAGCGAGTACCTTCGGACCTGGATCCGTGGTGGACTTCCGGGCGCCGGGTTCTGGCGCGCCACTCTCCGGCCTCGTCACGGGCCTGGAGGAATGGGATGGGGCCGCCCCGAACGGTCGTTCAGGTCTGCTGCACTTCCAGAGAACGTATGAGCCCCGACTGCAGCGCCTCCTCCGTGTGGGCGGGTTCCGGCTTCCTCCGGTCAAGGAGGCTGCGGACGAGTCGTGGACGGACGTACTCCCGGTGGTGCGGTTTCCCCACTGGCTGATGTGCCCGGCCTGCGAGCGCCTGGCTCCCGCCGACGAGTTCTCCTTCGACCCGAACAGGCCCGAGCGCCGCTGCGCTGGTTGCTCCCGGGATGCATCCACCACCTATGCCGTCCCGGTCCGCTTCATCGTCGCCTGTGAGAACGGGCACCTGGACGAATTCCCCTGGACGAGGTGGATCGACTGCAAGTGCGCTTCGCCGAGGCTGGTCCTGAAGACGACGGGGGCGGGTCTCGCTGGCAAGCTCGTGCAGTGCACGAATACCGACTGCGCCGGCTCGCCTCGCTCCCTCGAGGGGGCCTTCGGGAGCGAGGTCCTGGCCACACGGCGAATGGCGTGTGCAGGTAAGAGGCCCTGGCTTCCGACCGCACCGGAGTGGGGTTGCGAGAAGAAACCGCGGGTCATCCAGCGCGGCGCGTCCAGCGTGTACTACTCCGCCATCGAGTCCGCGCTCGATATTCCCCCGTTCTCCCCGAACCTCTCCCAGGTCATCGGCCCCTATGCCGACGATGTGATGAGTTGCCTCCCAAAGGATTGGCCCGATTTCATTCGCATCAATCGATTGGAAGAGAAGTCAGGGACGAGCAGGGAGGAACTCCTGCGCACCTTCGAGGAATGGCGCCAGTGGAGTGAGGGCAAGGAGGCTGATGCTCCGCTGGAGTGGGCGGAGTACCGGCAGCTCAAGCTCTCCGCACAGGAGCCGGTCGACAAGGGTGAGTTCCAGACAAGACCGGAGCCTGTCCCGCAGGAACTCAAGCCGTATCTGGACTCCGTTGTCCTGGCACGGCGCCTTCGCGAAGTCCGTGCGCTCGTGGGCTTCACCCGGATCAAGCCGGCCTCGGGACCATTCCGGTCTGATAACAACAGCCGCTTGGCGCGCATCTCCGTGCAACCCCCGAAGTGGCTCCCCGCAGTCGAGCTGCGAGGGGAGGGCATTTTCATGCGCTTTTCGGAGAAGGCGCTAGAAGCTTGGGAGGGCAAGAATGTGCGCGCGCGCGCGAACTGGTTGGCGTCCCGCCGGACAAACCCACACGCGGAGCCCGCTGAGGAGTCATTGAGGACGGGGCCTAGGTTCCTCCTGCTGCACTCGTTCGCGCACGCGCTGATGCGTCAGCTCTCACTCTCCTGTGGCTACAGCAGCGCGGCGCTGCGCGAGCGACTCTACGTCGGTGATGATCCATATGCCATGTGCGGCGTATTGATTCACACCGGGAGCGCCGACTCGGAGGGTACACTTGGAGGACTGGTGCGGCAGGGGAAGCAGGAGTTCCTTGAGAAAACCATCCGGGAGATGTTGGCCTCCATGGCTTGGTGCTCCTCGGACCCGCTCTGCATCACGTGCGCAGTGACCTTGTCCTCGCCCGACAACCTCTCCGCTTGCCACGCATGCCTCCTGGTACCGGAGACGTCGTGCCAGCATTTCAACCTGTTGCTCGACCGCGCGATGCTTGTCGGAACGCCTGAGGACCCTTCAGTGGGTTATTTCAATCCTCTTCTCGCAAGGAATTCATGAGGTGTTCGTGACGTTGCCGCGCCGCGCGTCCACCGAGGGTCCCCTCAGCCAGAGCTTCATTGAGGCGTGAATGGGCTTAATACACACCGGCCTGAGCGGTTCCCGGTTCCTCGGCGTCTAGGCCATGCGCAACTACGTCGCAAGCCTCGTGCTGGAATTCGACGAGGACCTGGCGGGCATCCTGGGCCCCCTGAATCTCACGGCGAGCGAGCTCGCCCACCAACTCCAGCGCGCCGGACAGTATGCCAACCTCGCCGGAGACCTGGCTCCGCAGTCATCGCGAGGCTATCGACTTGGACCATCGAGCGACCCCACAAGCGGCGACAGGGGGACCTTCGTGCGCATCCGGTTCCGCCCCGTGGGACTGCCAGAGCGCTCCCATGCCACCCGGATCTGAGGGCTCTTTCCCACCCCATCCTCAGTAGCGCCCGCGGCGCTACTCCTCCGCGGCCTCTTGGGGCTCCTGGAGGTCCACTGCGACGGTATGCTCGTGAGATGTCCCCGTCATTCCTGGTGTTGCTGTTGATCGCAGTGGTCATGGGAGCCCTCGTGGGCTTCTGGTTGCGCTCCTCCAATCGTGAGCAGCCATCGGAGCCGCCTCCCCAGCTGTCTTCGGAGGAGGGGCAGAAGAGCCTCGCGGAGTTGATCGAGTCCGGGCAGATGATCAACGCCATCAAGCTCTACCGGCAGATTCATGGCTGCGGCCTGAAGGAGGCGAAGGACGCCGTGGAGGCGATGCGCGATGGCCGGGCGCCCATGGAGTCTCTGGCGCGCCGTGAGGTGTCCGGCCCGGACGTGAACGACGCCATCGAGCGCGCCGTTCGAGACAACAACCTCATCCAGGCCATCAAGCTCTACCGCGACCAGCACGGCGTGGGCCTGAAGGAGGCCAAGGACGCGGTGGAGGCAATGCGAGCCGACCTGCTCCGGCGGGGATGAGAAGTCGAAAGAGCCAATCTCAATGATTGGCGCAAAGTGCATGACCTCCTGAGTTGGAGGCGGCCATCGTCGGCGCATCTTCTCCAGTCTCGCCTATACTTCGGCGCCGCGTCCGTCGCCCCGTCCTGCTGGAGGTTCGATGCCGTTCACGCCCGTTCCCGCGACCTATCCCATCCAATACACCTGGACCAACGGTCCAACCGCCGCGCTCAACCGCCGCATCTCGGATGTCGGAGGCGTCGCCACGGGAGGGGGTGGTGCGGCCACCCGGCTCTCCGCGAAGGACTGGGCCAGCGCCCTCGATCCGCGTGAATCCGTCATGGGGGCTCCCATACGACCTGGCGGCGTCGACGCCAGGGCGCGCTACAACGCGCTGGGCGCTTGGGTGACCCGGGCGATTGCTGACTCCGGTCGTATCTTCGAGGAACTGGCGGACGCCGTCCGTCTGGCGGAGAGCATTGACAGTGTATTGCCCACCGGGACGCCCGCGGCGCCGTTGGCCCTCATGCCGGATGGCACGACGAGCGCGATCGCGATCAACAGCGACATGACCGGCGACCTGTGTTGGCTCATCGCCGCCATGAAGCTCTGCCCCGAGCTCGCGGTGGCGATCCGCATCGGGCCGACCGAGAAGCATCTGAGGGTCTGCTCCGCCATGATTGAACAGCTGGTCGATGAACGCCTGGGCCGGCGGACCATTCTCATCACCGGACCCGTGCCGCCCCAGCACGCACCGGTCCCGGCCTGGGCGACGGGGTCCAAGACGACGCACTGGCATCCTGTCCACATCGCACGCGCGAGTCTGCCGGCGAGGACGAATGTCGAAAGCTGCTTGAGTACGTCACGCCGGGTCTTCGAGGCCGCGCGGGAGCAGGCGCTGGATGATCAGCGCTCGGTCGCGGATGTCGCCTGTGAGTTGTTCAAGCAGTCCTTCGCGGACCGCCTGATGCTCACGGAGAGGAATGCCATTGATGGCGCGATCCAGGCCTTGACCCAGAATCCTGGCTGTCTGAGCACCCACGCCGGCTACATCCTGGTGGCCAACCGCCTCGAAGATTACAACTGCCAGCACAACACCACCGCGGCTCGCCTCGCCGCGGTCAACGGAGCCCGTGGCGCTCGAAGGCTGGTGACCTTCGGGCGCCCTCCGGTGGGAGGCGTAGGCAATCACATCGACCTCTACGCGAATCATGCCCGCACCGAGCGACAGCGCGCCTATTTCTGGGCCGCCCTCAAGGCGACGATGCGGCAGCTGGGGCGCGATGTCGTGATTGTCGGGGGGCGGAGTGGAACCTTCGATATCGCCTACCACTCGGGGGAGGAGCCCACTGGTGGAGGGTTGTGTTGGGACATTCCCGGGGCGGCACGTCGCGATCCCGAAGTCGATCGGCTCCAGCAACAAGCCGGTCCCGGCGGCAACAGCGGCCTGAGCCTCGCCAGCTTGGCGCCCATCGCGTCGGACCGCCGCAACGGCGGCGACGCCGAGGCGGGAGATATCGCCGCGAGGCTGACCGGTCTGCTCTACGGAGGCGGACCGGGCCTGGTCCGCAATGCCACCTTTGCCTCCGTTACCGCGACCACAGTTGCAGGTGCCGAGAGCCAGGCGATGCGCAACGCGGAGGTGGGCCGCGCCCTCTTTCAAGGTCAGACCGCGGGGAACATGGGCTCCGTCCAGCTTGGAACGACGGAGAGACTGTCGGATCAGATCGTCAGCGATCTGGCCTGGAGGGAGGCCACCACGGCACGTCGGGCACTGCCGGGAGTGGCATTGGCTCATCCCGCGGCGGTTCCGAAGCCCAGTCCCGACCCCGCCCAGTTCCGGTGCCCGGTCTGTGGCGACACGCAGCCAATGAAAGCCAAGTACCGGCTCCACCGGATTTTTAACCGGCATTGAGCGGGTGGGCGGGCGGTCCGAGCTTCACGCGCGAGCGGCTTCACCGTCTTCTTTGTGGGAGGAATCTCCCACATCCAAGGAGCGATGACCGTGAGCGGTGACGACAAGCAGAAGCAGTATCCCTTCTTCTGGGGCATCTACTACGGCCTCGCGAGCAAGCCTCCCCAGCTGTTCGTCGGTGGGCTTCGCACGCTCGGGCAGCTGGGATTGCAGGGCCCCCAGCAGCAGCAGGTGATCCAGTACCACAACCTGCTCACGGCCCGGGCGCTGAAGGCCGGGTTCCGGTACGCCTCGGGGTTGAACGTCGATCCGGCGCTCGTCGCGACCCTCTGGAACGCGCTGCCTCCCGAGGCTCAGCAGAACACCCTCGACTGGACGAAGCAGCAGGTGGGGCAGTTGATCGGTGGCTCGGCGTTCAGCTGGGTCCTCGGCAAGGGGCTCGTGAAGTACCTGCCCAAGCAGATCGTCACCCCCGCGCTGTTCTTCCTCAGCTGCCAGGGCGCGATGGGGCTCTTCTGGAAGGATGGGTGGGACAAGGGGCCTCCGCCGCCTCCTCCTGGGGTGGG